>CBIHQO010000396.1:0-6389 GCA_966211735.1 uncultured Schlesneria sp. | reverse complement strand
CCGACGGGATCGCGCGGCGCGGTTAAGCGCCGGCGGCCCGCAGCCCCCGCCCCGTGCGCGGCGAACGGAAGGGGGCCCGGGGGGGGGGCTATTTATTGTCTGAATCATCGGCTCGACCGAAGGAATGGGGCCACGGGTTAGGGGATACCGTCTGAGGGATTGGTTGATACCCGTCAGACTTTCCCTGAGGGACGATTTATCGGGAAGCCGAAATGTGAAGATCAGTCGTGACCAACGACCAGGCGGCTGTGAAATCGGTGGAGAGGATCAATCGAGATCCAACGAAAGCTTCGCCGCTTCACAAGAAGTTTATCTGATCAATCGTAGTTGCTGTTAAGTGTTTTCTGCAAAAGAGTTGTGTTCAATTCTCGGTGCCGATATCGAGTTGAGACTGATCGTCTCGCATGCTTCACAACTGACAAATACGATCGTCTTCGCGTGCCTCAACTCGCCGTATGAGCGGCCCGCAAATTTTTTCACAAATCGATAACTTCGTGAGCGAAGCCTACTTGTGTGGATCATGCACCGCCGAGGGCTAGTAGCGTGAAAACAGACAGTTGACTTTCGGAGAACGCAGCTTTATGTTGAGGCCCCGTTGGTCCCCAAGTCTTGGGCTTCAGAAAGCGTCGAAGCACAACCGATAGTGGTTCTGTCCTTGGCTCTCTTGGTTCCTCTAACCTTCTATTTTGACCTTCGGATTCTGGATTCCTGTCGGCGGAATTTCCGTTGACTTCTTTGTCTGCGCCCTGAAAAACTGGATATGAGGAGTGCATGATGCACGAGTCGAAAGGAATGTCGATGTCAGCAGGTTCGTCAGTGGCAGTGGCTCCGGGAGCGGGAACTGCTCCACGTAACCTGCCCGAGACCCGACCCATGTCAGTCCCCCCACGGTTTTGCCCTGCCGATACCGACCCGTTCACCACGGTCGAATGGGATTACCGCACCGCTGCCATCAAAGATGAAAATGGCAAGGTTCTGTTCGAGCAGACCAATTGCGAGATTCCTGCCACATGGAGTTCGCTGGCGACCAACGTGGTCGTTTCGAAGTACTTTTATGGCGAACCCGGAACTGCAGAACGCGAAGTCAGCGTCAAGCAGGTCATTCACCGCGTCGCTCGGACGATCACCGATTGGGGGATCGCCGACGGTTACTTCGCCAGCCGAGAAGATGGTGAGAACTTCTACCGCGACCTGGCCTGGATGTGCCTGCACCAGTACGGTTCGTTCAATTCGCCGGTCTGGTTCAATGTTGGTCTCTATCATCAGTACAACGTGAAGGGGGCGAAGGGGAACTACCACTTCAACCCGAAGTCACAAGAAGTTGAGCGTCCTGCGACGTCGTACGAACTGCCACAAGCATCGGCCTGCTTCATTCAAGCGGTCGACGACAACATGGAAGACATCATGCGTCTCGCGACCAGCGAGGCGATGCTGTTCAAGTTTGGTTCAGGAACCGGGACTGACCTGTCGACCATCCGTGGATCGAAGGAAAAGCTCTCGGGCGGCGGAACGCCATCCGGCCCGCTGTCGTTTATGCGCGTTTACGATCAGATCGCTGCCGTCGTAAAGTCGGGGGGTAAGACTCGTCGTGCCGCCAAGATGCAGTCGCTGAAGGACTGGCATCCGGACATCCTCGAGTTCATCCAGTGCAAGAACAAGGAAGAGAAGAAGGCTCGCGTCCTGATCGACAGCGGCGAGTACGATGCCAACTTCAACGGCGAAGCTTATTCGTCGATCATGTTCCAGAACGCGAATCTGTCGGTCCGCTTGAGCGACGAATTCATGCGATCGGTCGAAGAAGGTCGCAAGTGGAAGACTCGCTGGGTCACCGATCCAACCAAGAACGGTCCTGAGTACGACGCTAAATACGTCCTGCGACAAATGGCTGAAGGGGCTTGGGCCTGCGGTGATCCGGGTGTGCAGTACGACACCACGATCAACAAGTGGCACACGTGTCCGAATTCGGGCCGTATCAATGCCTCGAACCCCTGCTCGGAATACATGTTCCTGGACGACACGGCTTGTAACCTGTCGAGCTTGAACCTGCGCAAATTCCAGCGACCTGAGGGGACGTTCGACGTGGATCGGTTCCGCGCTGCGGCGGCTGTATTCATCACCGCTCAGGAAATCCTGGTCGATCACGCCAGCTATCCGACGCCGACGATCGCCAAGAATAGCCACATGTATCGGCCACTAGGCTTGGGCTTTGCCAACCTGGGCAGCCTGCTGATGTCGATGGGGATTCCTTATGACAGCGACGCTGGTCGTGGGATCGCCGGATCGCTGACGGCACTGCTGACCGGTCAGGCCTACCTGACCTCCAGCCGCATCGCCGGGTACCTCGGTCCATTCGCTGGTTACAAGGAAAACGCCGAGCCAATGCTGCGAGTGATGCGGATGCATCGCGATGCTGTTGATCGGATCGACTACCAGTGTCCAGAATACCTGCGCACCGCCGCGGGCAAGGTCTGGGACGAATGTGTCGATTCGGGTCGTCAGTACGGTTATCGCAACGCTCAGGCCACGGTATTGGCTCCAACCGGAACGATCGCGTTCATGATGGACTGCGACACGACCGGGATCGAGCCGGATATCGCGTTGGTCAAGTACAAGCAACTGGCTGGCGGTGGGATGATGAAGATCGTCAACCGCACGGTTCCGCTGGCTCTGAAGACGTTGGGCTACGATACGCCCGAAATCGAGCGAATGATCAAGCACATCGAAGATCGTGAAACGATCGAAGGTGCGGCTGACATTAAGCCTGAGCATCTGCCAGTGTTTGACTGCGCGTTTAAGGCCACCAACGGCACACGCACGATTCATTGGAAGGCGCACATCAAGATGATGGCGGCTGCTCAGCCGTTCCTGTCGGGGGCGATTTCCAAGACCGTCAACATGCCTTCGGACAGCACGGTCGAAGACATCGAAAAGGCGTACTTCGAAGGCTGGCGATTGGGGCTGAAGGCCTTGGCGATTTATCGCGACGGCTCGAAGCAAAGCCAACCGCTGTCGACGACGAAGGAAGGGGATCGTAAGAAGGGTGCGAACGGCGATCGTCCGGCTCGTCGTCGCCTGCCAGCCACAAGGCAGTCGCTGACTCACAAGTTCTCGGTCGGCGGCCACGAAGGGTACATCACCGTCGGGCTGTTCGAAGACGGAACTCCGGGTGAGCTGTTCATCAGCATGGCGAAGGAAGGAAGTACGATCGGCGGCCTGATGGACGTCATCGGCACCGAAACTTCGATGGGCCTGCAATACGGCGTGCCGCTGGAAGTGCTGGTCGAGAAGTTCTCGCATACTCGATTCGAACCGAGTGGCTGGACGCCGAACCCGGATATTCCGGTGGCGAAGAGCCTGGTCGACTATATCTTCCGCTGGTTAGGAATTCAGTTCATCGCTGGATTCCGGGAGGCAAACACTCCGAAGCGGGATGTGGGCCTGGAAGACGAATCGGAAGAAAGTCATCACGGGGCTGAAGTCGTCGCGAAAGCACTGCCAGCGACTTCGGCCCCTCAGACCAGCAACAATGGCAACAGTCAGAATGGACATGCAAACGGTCACGCCAATGGCCATGCGAACGGAAACGGTAAAGTTCCCGCCGCGGTGGCTCAACGGATGACTCCATCCATCAAGGTGCTGCAGGGGACCGTGGACCGCAATCAGCAGTTCGCCAAGTTCCAATCCGATGCCCCCAGTTGCGGTAACTGCGGAGCAATCACCGTTCGTAACGGGAATTGCTACCTGTGCCACAACTGTGGAACCAGCCACGGCTGTAGCTGAGATCGTGACAGGTTAAGCCTGTCCATAAGAAAACCGCCCGCGCCGGCAGCTGATGGAGCGGCGGGCGACGCGGTGTTCGGGACACCCCGACTCATTGGAGAGTGAGTCGGGGTGTTTTTATTCTTTGGTGTGACGAACTGCTTGGAATCGATAAGCTGCACTTTCACTTCAGATCTATCGGGCATCTGCATTTCCTTTGCGTCCCTGCGCCTTGGCGACTTTGCGTTGAATCCCCTCCGTTGCAACCGGCGGTCGATCACTAAATCCGAGCGAGAGCTTTCTCGTTGATTGGCATCGTTGCGGCATAAAGGGTGGTAGTAACGCAAAGTCGCCAAGGCGCAGAGACGCAAAGGAAGAGAGGAAAATCATGCGCGGTTTGAAATGGATTGCCGCGTTGTTTTCCGGCGTGGGTTTGCTGCTTCTTGTGCAAGTCGTTCAGAGTGCCGAACCAGAATTACGTGGTGGTTGGCCGCAGTGGCGGGGGCCGACCTTTGACTCGATTTCGCAGGAGGTGGGATTAGCAGATTCGTGGCCTGAGGCGGGGCCGCCGGTGTTGTGGAGTCGTGAACTGGGGCAGGGGTATTCGAGCTTTATTGCCGTTGGTCCGCATGTCTATACGCTCAGTCAGACGTTGTACGAGCAGGCTGTGGTCTGCCTGGATGCCGAGACTGGCAAGACGGTCTGGTCGAGTCGCTATAGCTGGCCTTATGAAGGGGGCGGATTGTACCCGGGGCCTCGTTCGACGCCCGCCTGGTATGACGGACGGATCTACTTTGCGGCGCCGGATGGAACGATCGGATGCCTGAATGCGGCCGATGGCAACTCGGTCTGGTCGGTAAATCCGACGAAGCAGTTTCGAGGGCAGGGGACCGACTTTGGTTATTCGTGTTCGCCGGTCGTCGTGGATGGCAAGGTGATTGTTCCGGTGGGAGGTGAAGGGGCCAGTGTCGTCGCGCTGGATGCGAAAGATGGCTCGGTGGTGTGGAAGGGGGGCGACTCATCGGCCAGCTACGCCTCGCCGCTGCCCATCACGTTGAATGGTCAGCGGCAGATTATTGCGTTGCTGGAAAACTCGATGGCGGCGTTTGACCTCAAGACGGGACGGCTGCTGTGGGAGGACGAGCTTTCGCAGGGATACGACGAGCATTCTGCGGCACCGCTCTATCGGGAACCGCTGCTGATGATTGCTGGCCCGTTTCGCAGTGGCGCGAAGTGTCTGCGGTTACAGCCAGACAGCAAGCCGACTCGCGTCTGGGATGCTCCGAAGTTTTCGAATGACACCGCTTCAAGTGTGTTGTACGAAGGCCACATCTACGGCTTTGATCTGCGGGATGCTCAATCGCGCATCAATCGTCCCTCGCGCGGTGAGTATCGCTGCCTGGATTTTGAAACGGGCAAGATCGTCTGGTCGAGCGATCAGCCCGGCCACGCGAATACGATCGTCGCTGATGGCAAGCTGATTCTGTTCAACGATCGCGGTGAGGTGATTTTGGCGCGGGCGAGTCCTGAAAAGTACGAAGAACTGGCTCGAGTCCAGGTGTTTCAGGACGAGATTTGCTGGTCACCTGCGGCACTCGACCGTGGGAGGCTTTATCTGCGCACCCAAACGCGTGCGGTCTGCCTGTACCTGGGGCAGCAGCCATTGAAGACCGAGCAGCCAGCTCAAACAGTGGCGACGATTCCGCAGGCGGCGTCGTTCGATCCGACATCCCTCTTGGGGGGCGAGCGGGAGTATCCCGCGACTCCGCCGGAATGGAACGAACTTGGACTGTGGTACGGGTGGAGTCTGATTGCGATTGTTGGTGCGAGTGTGTTGGCTGCCTTGGTCTCATTTGTGGTTCCTTCACGTTCATTGCCTATCGTCGTGATTGGTGAGGCCGGGCAAGCGATAGTCCCCGAATCTGTTCGTGGTGGAGGTTTGAAGCCATTGTTGTCTCGATCGGTGTTCTGGATTGTGATCATTGGCAGCGGAGTGGTGGGGAGTCCGATGTTGAACAGATGGCAATCGGAGTACATTTTCCTGTGGCCACTGGTGCTGTGGGCGGCTTTGCAGATGACGGTGCTGACAATTGTGTGGGCCGAACGTCAGGCGAATCGACGTCGGGCACGTTGGACGTCAAGATTGGCGGGATTGGCATTTCTCGGCGTCAGCGCGTTGTATTTTCATTTGTGCCGGAAGCTGGGTTTGAGCATCGAGTGGAGTTTCCTGACGGGACTCTTGCCGGGCTTTCCTGCGGCGGCCCTCGCCGCGTATGAGTTTTTGCGGCCGTCGCGCTATCGAAAGTTGCTCGATCCCCTTGTGGCGATGGGGTCCTTTAGCGTCTGCTTTGGCGCGGGGGTCTTATACATCAAGTGGTGGCTGCGTGTCGGCAGTTGAAGATTAGTGGTGCCGGCTTATTGGGTCCTTTTGTGGGATCGTCGCCTTGGCTTTGGTCTTGGACGTGACCTTCTTGGCAGCGCGCGATAAGCCAAGTAGGGATACTCTGTTGCGAAGATCTTGCATCGAGATCTCGTCATGTTGAGTTCCCCAGCGTAGAGTCGAAACTGATGTTGAACGTCGATCAGGACTAACCGCGAAGCGGAGCTTCGAAGACCGGCGTTCCCAAGCT
>CBIHQO010000395.1:0-6391 GCA_966211735.1 uncultured Schlesneria sp. | reverse complement strand
TGTGCACGGTCATTTGGCTGCTCTGGTCAAAGAATGAATCACCCTCGGCAACTCATCGCGGCCGAGGGTGAGTCTGATCTTGAAAATCAATGACTACTTCGTGGCTTCTGCAAAGCGACGAGCAACTTCATTCCAATTGACGACATTCCAGAAGGCCGTGATGTAATCTGGCCGACGGTTTTGATAGTTCAGATAGTAGGCGTGTTCCCAAACGTCCAGACCCAGGATCGGTGTTCGCCCCTCCATCAAGGGGCTGTCCTGGTTTGGCGAGCTTTCAACCACAACCTTGCCCTTATCGACGGCAAGCCAGGCCCAGCCACTACCGAATCGTCCGGCAGCAGCAGCAGAGAACTTCTCTTTGAAGGTCGCGAAAGATCCGAAGGCGGTGGTGATCGCGGCAGCCAAAGCACCAGTCGGCTCACCACCGGCGTTTGGTCCCAGGACAGTCCAGAACAACGAGTGGTTGTAGTGACCACCGGCGTTGTTGCGGACAACGGTGCGGATGTCATCCGGAACCGAGGCGAGGTCCGAAATCAACGCTTCGACGGTTTTGGCAGCCAGAGTCGGGTGCGCTTCCAGCGCTTTATTCGCGTTGTTGATATATGCTTGATGATGCTTCGTATGGTGAATTTCCATCGTCTTGGCATCAATGTGAGGGACCAACGCATCGTAGGCGTAGGGCAGGGCAGGCAACGTAAAAGCCATAATTGTCTCTCCGGGCTGGATCGAGGTAACAGGGATCTCGCGACGATCGAGGACTCGCGAATTGCGGCGCGTATTCTAGCGCGTCGGACATTGGGATGCAAAGAGGGCGCGAATTCAGAGGGACTTGATTGCAGATCTGCGAGGACGCGGAACTGGAAGTCACATCCACAGATGCAGCAATAATTCGAGGTCCGCCACGACGCAGGCAAGGCGAAGAGTGCGCAGAGTATAGCCACGCGTCAGCTTGGAGAAGGTTCCGCCGTTCGACTAGCGAGCCACTTTGCCGCCGGCGTCCTTTGGCGGAAGCTGGCTTAACTTTCGCGCTGGTTTGGTGGGTTCGACCTGGCTGGATTGCGTACCGGATGCTTTCACACCCAATGGATGACGCTTGGCTGGTTCGAACAGCTTCTTCGTGGCATTTGGATCGGATGGACGTGGAGCTGGTTGCTGATCCGGGTCAACTGTAATCACCGGAAGTTCACTCACGTCGGGACGGTTCGGATTTCCTGGGAGCAGCGACGGCGCGCCGTTATCGCGACCTTTTGACTTCGATACCGCCGAGTCCACGGCACGAGTGCCGCCGCGTGTGGGAACGCGCAAAATCATGCCTACGCGAACGTCATTGGCGTCTCTCAACTGATCGCGATTCGCTTCGAACAAGTCCGAGAACCGACCTGAGCTCCCCAGTTCCTTCGCCGCGATTGACGAGAGAGTCTCGCCCTTCTGGACAATATGCGTCCGATCCGATGCAGGAGAAGACTTCGCGGCCCCAGCGCCCTGCGATGAGGGTGAATTGCCACTGTTCGTGTCAGGGAAGGGAATCGGAGCAAGTTCCTGCAACCCCGCATCTGAATTGGAAACTCGTTCACCTTCGGTGAAAAAATCGGGTGTATCTAATCGAGGGAAAGTACCGTCGTCAGTACCCTCGCGATCCGACACGTTCTTGGCGGACGTTCCACGATCGGTTGACTGGAGATAGGGAGAAATTGACTTCTCCGCAATCCGCGCGTCCAGTTCCGCCCCCGTCTTCAAGTGCGCCGTCGACGATCCAGCCGGCTTGGGATCGTGACGAAAGAAAAACGCACCAGCAGCTCCGAGCAGCAAGACCGCTAGAGCCAACCCAATTCGTTGATCCTGATGCACGATTTGATCCTTCCCCATGAGTGATCGGCACCCACAGTCGTCAGTGGGAACAAGGCTCCCCTGTCCAATGTCGGCGCGCACGATGATCTATCGGGTAAGGAATCGGCGGAATCCGCCGCTGACCTCACGGGAAAAACTCGAAAGCTGTGAAATCCTGCGGATCGGGCAGATCTGGTGAGGGGTCGCACGATTAAATCAAGTTTGCGGGAACGCGGTCCGAGCGGCGAAGATTGATTTGAACCGACCTACCAAATTGGACATGGCTCAAACCCGTTTCCGTGGTTTCCAGAGAATCAGGTAAGCGGAGAGAAGAGTCAGCGGGAGCGCTGCTACCCAGTAGGAGACAACGACAAAATGCATTTCGAAATCGTCCGACATCTTCGGAGAGAGAGTTCCAATACTTACTCCGATGCAATCCAGTCGCCAAACAAATTTAGATTTGGCGTCGTCGTCTAGAAACCGCAGTAATCTGATGTCAAAATTCTCGTAAGTGTCATTACGCCAGAAAGTGAACAGCGCTCCCTCGTGGTCCGAACGTCTCCACTCGATGCTAAATCGACCTCGTTCTGAATTGAGGTCACAGCGAGTGTCTGCTGACATGACGAGCAAATCATCCCAGATGACAAGGCTCCTGATCCACATGCCAACCAGCACACACGCAATCAACAGCGTTAAACCCCCAGCCTTCCGCCTCCAGCCTCGAAAAAATTCACGCATGGGGTCAGCTCGTAATTGATGGTCGCTTCCGTGACGGGACTAAGGTCAGGCAAGCCGACGGCATGGCTAAAGGACGAGCCATCAGCCCGCAGACGCCATTGCCAGCGTGACGCATCCCGTGTTTCGTCATCGGCCGCAAGATATTTCTTTCATCGGCGCATGATACCAAACGAAGCGATCCCGACCATTGTCGTCGAATTCGCCTCTCAATCATCCTCCGCTCAGGCATAGACGCCGTCTCGTGACTCACTGGATTCCTGCCTGCGCGGGAATGACGAGGAGTTGCAGGATGCTATTCGGGAGGATCGTCGTTCCACTTGGCGGCGGCATCCAGCAAGTGCTGATCGGGTGAAATGCGTTGATAGACCAGCGACTGCTTGAGAATATTGGCGGCGGCGGGGGCGGCGACTCGGCCACCGAATGTTTCGCCACCGACCGACGACTGGTTCACAACGACCAGAACCAACAGGCGTGGATCTTCGACCGGGGCACCACAGACGAACGAACTGATGTACTTGCCGTGAACATAGCCACCGTTGGGTGAAATACACTGCGCCGTCCCCGTCTTACCGAAAACATTGTAACCGGGAATACGAGCCCGTTTCCCCGTACCGCGCGTCACGACTTCCTGCATCGGGACCTCAACAACCCATTTGGCGACATCCGGCGAAACGGTCTGTTCACTGAGTTGCCTGATTGCGGCCGTCGAGTCCTGCTGATTCGGCAATACGATTCGGGGTCGGACCAGCAGGCCACCATTCGCCAGCGCCGCGTGGGCCGAGATGAGTTGCAATGGGGTCGTCGCCAATTCATGACCCATCGGGATCGACCCGGTCGAATAAGTCGTCCATTGCTTGAGAGGTCGCAGGATTCCGGGAAGTTCACCAGGTAACTCGATTCCGGTCTTCCGACCAAATCCGAACAGCGTCGCCGCTTCGAAGAGACGCTCGTTCGTCAGACGTTCGCCGACTTTTGCCATGCCGATGTTACTGGATTTCACCAGTACATCCGTCAGGCTGAGCATCCCATAGCGATGATGATCATGGAGTTGACGTCGGCCCATACGATAGAGGCCATTCTCACAGTCGAATCTGTCATCGGTGCGAAGAACTTGTTGATCTAATCCGTAACTGACCACGAACGGTTTGAAGGTGGAGCCCGGTTCATAGATGTCTGCAATCGCGCGGTTCTTCCATTCGGCCGGTGCCGCTCGTTCGGGATGATTGGGATCGAATGTTGGCCGGGTGGCCATGGCCAGCACATCGCCGGTCTTGGGGTCGAGAGCGATGGCACTGCAGCTTTCCGGCTTCCATTCTTTCATGACCGCGTCAAGTTCCCGCTCAGCGAACAACTGCACCACGAGATCGAGCGACAGTTGCACGTTTTGCCCGGGCGAGGGGGGATGCTCGATGTCATCCAGGATCTCGATCACACGACCACGAGAATCGCGGGCCAGCTTGCGACGTCCTTTTTCGCCGCTGAGAACTTTATCCAGTCCTTCTTCGATCCCGCCGCGCCCGACCCCATCGATATCCCTCAGTCCCAGCACGTGCGCGGCCACGACACCTTGCGGATACTCTCGACGATACTCGTCGCGGAAGCCCCACGAATCAGTAGGCAACTTGAGCGCCTTGATCTTCTCGACCTCATCCGCTGTCAGCCTTCGCTTGACCCACAAGAATTGTCGATCACGTCGCTCGCCAATCTTTTCGAAGAGCTGATCCGCAGGAAGATCCAACGCGCTGGACAGCGCATTGGCGACAGTCCACGGCTGACTGATTCGGCGTGGGACGATGAACAAACTACGCAGCGTCAACGTGGTCGCAACGAGTCGCCCTTGTCGGTCAACGATGTCTCCCGGACGAGCGGCAATCTCTTCGGCGTACTCGCGCTGCTGCTCGGCTCGATCCGAAAAACGCCCCTCCTGCCACCACTGCAGTTGCATCAACCGCAGCGCCAGCACTGTCCAGGCGATCCCAAACAGCGTCACCACAAACCGGGCACGCCTGATGATCGATGTCGCGGACGGAGAGGGTGTCACGCTCATTCTGGAGCCTGATCGCGAATAGCGGGTGTGTGGCTATTCCCGTTCGCGTTATTCCAATTGAGCAACGGGGCACGTCGTTGATCGGCTCGCTGTGGTTTCGGGGGGCGATAGAGCGAGGCGTCGCCGCGTTCGAGGGCATCGAACAGTTTCGCCGGCGCACCCAAGCGCTGGGTCTCCAACCGCAGTTTCGCCTGACTCTCCAGCAGGACCTCCATGCGGTACTGCTGCTGACTCAGCGATCGCTTGAGAGCTAGATTCTGCGTCTCCAGCGCGGTTCCCGTCAGAGCCACGGAGACAATCAGGATCAGCGCTGCACCAAAGCGAAAGAACATCACCGCAGTTCCCTGAGTATCAGCCGACAAGCGAGCCGGTACCCACGGAAAGACAGCGGGAGCGCAGAGACTCGCAACAACTCTTATCGGAACGTGCGACCTCGTTCGACCACGTCAACGCGACTGGCGTCTGCCGGAAGTCGCAAAACGGCACCGATCTTGAGGGAATTTCCGTCTGGAAGGACATCGCGATTTAATTCAAAGATCTGCGTCCAGCGTGACGAGCGTCCCAAGTGTCGTTGAGCGACGCCGCTGAGAGTGTCTTCGCGGCCAATGCGGTACATGGGTGTTCCATCGTCGGCGATGAAGAATCCCGATTCGGCTTCATCTGTGGCGGCAGCGACAGTCACCTTGGTGCTGCTTGCTGAACTGACCACCGGCGAGATACTAGCCGTCTGAACGGGATCGATGGTCGCAGCCTTGGGGATGAATTGTGCGTAGGTTCGCTCCAGGACTTCCGCGGCCGGAGTCGAAATGCTGACACCAAGTTTCATTCGCTTGGGATCGGTAATGATTTGCGAGTTATGCTGAGCCAGCGCCATGAAGTAGCGACCCGTGCCGTACTTCTTTCGCGAGATGGTCCAGAAGTTATCGCCCGGTTCGATGTCGTAGGTATCTCCCGCCACCAGAGGTCGAGCGGTCGAGGTTCTGAAGTCTTCGTCGATTTGAGTCACCGGGGCCGGTCGTGTCGCCCGTCGCTCAATGGGAGGAGCACTCGAGTCGGTCGGAGCCCCGGGACGATGTTCCTCGAATGCGTTCGCTGTTCGATCTTTGGCGGTCGCGGGAGCAAAACCACCGAAGCGGTCGTCCTGAGCGAGCGGTGCCGCTTCACGCACCGGCACGGCATTTCGAGCGGGCAACGGCTCACGAGTTGGGGTCAAGTCGCGTGAAGGGATCGTTAGCTTGGGCACCGAGGTCGCCGGCTCTGCATCCGACGGATCGAATGCGTTCGGCGAGGACAACGCGCTCGCGTTCGATGGAACCTGCACTTCAAATTCGGCGATCTCCGACTGCTTTTCCTCAACGATCACTTCGCGCCGCGTTGCTGCGGGAGGAGTGAATTCTTCTCGTTTGGGGACTGCTTTTGTGGGCTGCTGCACTTCCAGATCGGTAGCAACTTCGAACGGATCCGACTCTCGCTGGCGCTCCATTTGTCGAGGCGCTTCTTTCAAAGCAACCGGTGCCTCGAAGCCATCGTTGGATTCGGCGGTCGAATCACCAAAAGGATCATTCGACTCGGTCGTTCTCGCAGCGACGTTCGTCTTGAGTTGGACCGGCACTTCCGCTGCGCGGTCGTTTACTCTCGTGTCAATCTTAATGGCAGGAGTATCAAATGGATCAGCTTCGCTAGTCGTTGCGATCTTCGGAGCTTCTGTCGTGGTCTCGGCGGGTACGGAATTGTCGGCGCTGAACGGATCGAAGGATTCTTCTTTCTCCTTGCGAGCTG
>CBIHQO010000394.1:0-6394 GCA_966211735.1 uncultured Schlesneria sp. | reverse complement strand
CGTGAAAGGCGAATTCGAGAATCGCCTGAAATCTGTGATCCAGGAGGTCAAAGCGTCCGCGCAGCCAATCATCCTGTTCATCGACGAAGCGCATACGCTGATTGGATCGGGTGGCCAGGCGGGCCAGAATGATGCGGCCAATCTTCTGAAGCCGGCGCTGGCACGCGGTGAACTACGGACGATCTGTGCCACGACCTGGTCGGAATACAAGCAGTTCTTCGAAAAAGACGCGGCCCTGACTCGCCGATTTCAAGTCGTGAAGGTTGAAGAGCCGGTTGTCGCCCAGGCTGAAGTGATGCTGCACGGTCTCGTGAAGATGCTCGAAAAGCATCACGGCCTGCGCATTCTGGACGAAGCAATCTCTGCGGCGGTGCGGTTGTCACACCGCTATATTGCCGGGCGTCAGCTCCCCGATAAAGCGGTCAGTCTGCTTGATACCGCCGCAGCGCGTGTCGCCGTTGGCCATTCGGCAATTCCGGCACCGATCGAAGATTTGAAGCGAGAAATCGAGCAGATTGGCATCAGGCTCGAAATCTTGAATCGCGAATCGGCAGCCGGGACGAATCATTCGCAGCGCGTCGACGAACTCACCACACAACGGGACGCTGCTCAGACGGCACTGGAGCAACTGGAGCAGCGATGGTCTGAAGAGCGAGAACTGGTCACTCGAATCTGCGAATTGCGAGATAAACTCGCCGGTACCCCGCCAGACCAATCAACCACTAAAGACGCGTTGAAGGAACAATCGACGGTCTCACCACCGGTGTCGACAGCCCCGACCGGAGCGGAAGCAGAAAAGCTCAGAGAGGAACTTGGTCGGCTGCAAGGAGAGTTGAAACAGATGCAAGGCGAAGCGCCGCTGATGCAACCTTGCGTCAACTTCCAAGCAGTCGCAGAAGTGATCTCGGGGTGGACCGGGATTCCTGTTGGTCGCATGTTGACGGATGAAATCCGTCTGGTTTCGACTCTTCACGAACGGATGACGGAGCGTGTCGTCGGCCAGAATCATGCACTGCACGCCATCGGGCGACGAATTCAGACCGCTCGAGCGAACTTAACGGATCCTCGCCGCCCCATCGGTGTTTTCCTGCTGGCGGGGCCCAGTGGTGTGGGAAAAACCGAGACCGCGCTGACGCTGGCGGAGTTACTGTACGGGGGCGAGAAGAACATGGTCATCATCAACATGACCGAATTCCAGCAATCGCACACGACTTCCTCGTTGATCGGTTCTGCCCCCGGACTGGTTGGATATGGCAAGGGTGGAAAACTGACGGAGGCGGTCCGTCGACGCCCCTACTGTGTCGTGTTGCTCGACGAAATTGAAAAGGCTCATGACGACGTCCTGGAACTGTTCTACCAGGTCTTTGACAAAGGTGTTTTGGAAGACGCCGAAGGACGAGAGATTGATTTCAAGAACACGATCATTCTCTGTACCTCGAACGTCGGATCGGATCTGATCCAATCGCTGTGTGCCGATCCCGAGACACGTCCCGAGCCAGAAAAGCTCGCGGAACAGCTTCGCCCGAAACTGCTGGAGCGGTTCAAGCCTGCGTTCCTCGGACGCATGACAGTCGTCCCCTATTTCTCGCTGGGTGACGATGTGTTGCGAAACATAATTCAACTGCAATTGAAGCGAATCGGTCAAAGGCTGACCGAGAATCATCGCGCGCAATTCGTCTATTCGGACGCTGTTGTCGATCAAATCCTGAGCCGCTGCCGCGAGACTGAGACGGGGGCTCGCAATGTCGACCATATCTTGACGGGGACAGTTCTACCGGACATCTCGCGCGAACTGCTGGCTCGCATGGCCGAGGAGCAGGCGGTGGAGCGGGTCGAGATTCAACTGAGCGATTCTGGAGGATTCCAATATCAATTCCAGTGATCTCGTCGAGGCTTCGCCGAATTGACGCAACTTTACTGAATTTGCGCCGAGTATAGATTCGTGGCCCCGAATCGGCATCGCCGTTCGACACCGGCCCGGGACGGATGCGGATGAACAAGAGTGAGATGCACCAATGGCACTCGAATATACCGACAAGCCGCGATTGCTGAGATTCAAGGCAGACAACAAAACCGATCTGCTGTTGCCGACGGCATTCAATGCCCGTGAGGGGATCTCGAGCCTGTTTCAGATCGATGTGGATCTGGTTGTCGTCCCGGAGAAGTCCGGACAAGTGAAGGCCGATCAGATGCTCGGCAAGCGAATGAACCTGCGCTGTTCATTCGGCGCCGATTACTCGAAGGGGCCGTACCGCTATTTCGATGGGATGTGCAATCGATTTGTCGCGCTTGGAAGCGATAAACAATTTCACTACTACCGTGCTGAAATCGTCCCCTGGTTGTGGCTGCTGATGAAGCGTGCCGATGTCCGCGTCTATCAGGACAAAAGTGTGCCGGATATCGTCGAGACTGTTTTGAAGGAACTTCAACAAGACTTTTCTGAATTTCAGTTTGAAATCCGTGCCAATCGCGGCCAGTACAAGAAGATCGATTACTGTGTCCAGTTTCGTGAAACGCACTTCAACTTCGTGTCGCGGCTGCTGGAACAGGACGGTATCTACTACTACTTCGAGCACACCGAGAATGGCCATAAGCTGATTATCGATGATTCGCCGACCGCGGGAAATGATGTTCCCAACCAGGCCGAAGTTGATTACTTCGCGGCAGCGGGACAGCATCAAACGCAGGACGATACGGTCTTCAACTGGCGTGAAGAACGATCGATCCATTCCGGAACATTTGCCGCTCGGGACTATCACAGCCAGCTTGCTCAAAACAAGATCGACTTCTCCGGGGTCTCTCCCAAGACCATGGTGGCGAAGAACAACAAGCTGGAAGTCTACGACTGGCCCAGCGGAGCAGGTCTGCGCTACAATCAGACTGACCAGCGGCTTGATGAAGTGAATTCGGTCGGAACGACACTTACGAATTTGCATGCTCAGGCGTCCGAAGCCACACATCATCTGTTTTTCGGCTCGTCCAGTTGTCGCGGCTTCACACCTGGTTACCGATTCGCGTTGAAACAGGAGTCCGGCAAGAAGTACCTCATTACCGAGATCCAGCATTCGGGCGATCAGAATCCAAACTACGTGACCGATGCCTCCAGCGCAGCGCCGTACCGCAATTCGTTCAAGACGATCCCAGCCGATGTCCAATTTCGACCACAGCGAGTCACGCCGAAGCCAGTGGTCGATGGAATGCAATCGGCCAAAGTTGTCGGCAAGGACGGGGAAGAGATCTATGTCGACAAGTACGGCCGAGTGCGGGTCCAATTCTTCTGGGATCGCAAGGGGGAGAACAACGAGAAGAGCACATGCTGGGTTCGTGTGGCTCAGTTTTCCGCTGGGAAACGCTGGGGGGCGTCGTTCTGGCCCCGGATCGGCCAGGAAGTCGTTGTGGCTTTCCTCGAAGGCGATCCCGATCAGCCTGTGATCGTTGGAAGTCTTTACAATAACCAGCAGATGCCCCCCTATCTGGGCGATGGCCCGGACGACAAGCACAAGAACGATCCGAATATCAGCGGGATTAAAACGAACTCAACAAAGGGAGGCGACGGCTTCAACGAGTTGCGGTTCGACGACACCAAAGATCAAGAGCAGGTCTTCATCCATGCGGAAAAGGACATGGATGTTAAAGTCAAAAACACGATGAGCGAGCACATCGTCGGCGAGCGCAATATCGTCGTCGGCGAAGAAGGGCAATCCGCGGATGACAAGGGAAACCTCTCTCAACTGGTCTATCGCGACTGGACGCTGAAAACGCGACAAGACAAGAAAGAGAAGATTGAGGGTAACAGTCACCTGACCATTGGTGTCGGCGATGCCGATGGCGGAAATGACTCGCAGTACGTCGAGAAGGATCGCAAAGAGGAGATCGGTGGTGACCGGCATTTGAAAGTCGCTGGAAATCGCAACGAAAGCGTCGACGGCCAGTACTCGCTGACACTTGGTAAGCTGGACGCGAAGGTGGACCAAACGGCAGCACTGGAAGTGGCGACATCGCTGCATCTGAAAGCGATGACGATCCTGATCGAAGCGGATATGCAGCTTTCGCTGAAAGTGGGCGGCAATTTCGTCGACATCTCCGTGGCCGGAGTCGCAATCAACGGGATGCCAATGGTTCTGATCAATAGCGGTGGAGCAGCCGGCGCGGCACCAGATGCCAGTCCCACATCCCCAGAAGATCCCGAGCACTACCAAAGCGGGGAACCACCAAACAAAAACTTCCGATTGGCTGACGATTCAAAAACGGGAAACAAGTCTCGCGAGTAGAGCTGACATTTAAGGCAGCGGTTGATCATCATGGCGGAACATCTGCATCTGAGTGTCGAATCTGGTCCGTTGCAGGGACAGAAAGTGGCCGTCCCCACGAACTCTGTGCTGGTCGTCGGTCGATTACCGGAGTGCGGATTATCAATTCCAGAAGATCTGTCGGTTTCTCGCCAACACTTTCGTATTGAATTCAGGCCGCCCGAATGTCGGCTGATTCACATGAGTCAGACAGGAGAGACCTATGTGAACGATGTGCCGGTCAGCGCGGTCGATTTGCGGAGTGGAGACGGCATTTCGTTCGGCTCCGGTAATGTCGTGCGTGTTCGCTTCGATCAGGGGGTCAAAGTGTCTGCACCAGTCGCTCCCACGAAAGCAGATCAACCCCGATCTGAGCAATCACCACAGTTGATCACCTCAACCGCGAGTTGCGGATGGAACGCGTATTCGAGCGTCGATGACCAGGTTAACGTTGAGCGAATGTTGCAAACGTTAGCCCAGTGTCAACCTCTTTCTGCCCTGATCGACTTTCGCCGAATCGGGAAGCAAATCCCTGCAGCAGTTGGGGAACCAGACTTTCTGTTTCCCTGGTTTCCCGAAGACCTTCGTACTCAGTTCTCGCCCGTTTTTATCGTCTTGTCATCGGCCCCCGTCGTGAGTGAGACGATTTCAGGGAGTTGGGGACGCGACGGTATTGTCTGTTTCGGCTCATCACTGAATAAAGACGAGTTGCTGGCTCATTGGCGCAAGGCCGTCGGCATGGAAGGCGACGGTCCAGGCCAGGCGGTCACGGCGTATTACTGGCCAAGTCTTCTCAAGATGATGCTGACAAGTCAGTCACAGCAGCAACTGGAGCCGTTGCTGTCAGCATTGGAATTGATCTTTCTGGAAGCAAAAGATTTACCCGGGAACTGGGTCTTGTATACGAAGCAGCCGTTCGACAGCGTCTTGAAATCTGCAGGGCTGGTCGTTGCTGAAAAAAAGAGCGGATGACAACGGACGAGGTTACAGAAGATGCCATTTGCCGCCAGAATCGCTGACATGCATGTCTGCCCGATGCAAACTCCGGCAGTCGTTCCGATTCCGCATGTGGGCGGGCCGATCTGCATGAGTTGCCCGACCGTGATGATCGGCTTCATGCCGGCGGCACGCGTCGGCGACATGGCCATCTGCGTCGGCCCGCCGGATGCCATCGCAATGGGATCGTTCACTGTGCTGATCGGCGGTCAGCCGGCGGCGCGCATGGGAGATATGACGGTCCACGCTGGTTCAATCGTGATTGGCTGCCCGACCGTCATGATCGGCTGATGGAGAGACCGTCTGTTGAAGACATCGGTTCTTGTCGGTCACCACCGAGGGTTGTAGACTCTCCACTGATCTGAATCGTCAAGGAAATGCCACACGGCAATTTGAATTGTGGTGCTGGTCATCCTTTGCAGGGGGGGCGCTGAAATGAACCTTTCGTCCATGAAGGATGAGACGCGCGCATGAAATCCGGCAAGCCACCCGCGCGAGATTGGCGCGCCCAGCCTCCCGTTCCGACCCTCTACACGCGTGAGTGGCGCGGCAGTGGTGGACGACGGACAGAACGATTTTCTCGCAAATTCAAGCTGGGTGTCGTCGGTGCCAGCCTGATTATTCTTGTCGCTCTGATCATCTTGATGCTCGCCCCTGGCGGCAGCCGTGTTCCTCCCATACAGATCGTCACGTTTGGAATTGGCTCTTATGGCGGGCGTTCGACGCCGCAAGGCAACATGCCGGTCAATCCCTTTGGCGAGCAGGATGCGAAGGCATTTCATGTCCTGCATGAGTTGCATCCCGCGCAGTTTCTACCGGTCCGCCAGGAAGACAATGTTTTGAGTGGCGCTCAATTACTGAGCTTCTTGAAGTCGGAATCCGATGCGGCAGGACTGGCCAATAACTACCTGATCGTCTTTTTGACGTTGCACGGGATCACGCAGCCGTCGGGCGACGTCGAACTGTTTGCCATCGATGCTACGCCGGACAGTGCGAGTGGGTCATCCGCCGCAATGATTCCAGTCAACGATGTCCTGAGGATACTCGAAGAATCGAACGCTCGTCGCGTTCTTCTGATCCTGGACGCGGCACGGCTGTCAACGGATTGG
>CBIHQO010000393.1:0-6411 GCA_966211735.1 uncultured Schlesneria sp. | reverse complement strand
ATCTTCTCGCCGGCAGCGATTCTATCGTGGGCGAACTTTGTCATCGTCGCGACATCGTGAGTTAGCAGGATTCTGGCTTCGAGGGCAGCCCAAGCCAGTACTGAAGGATCGTCTGCACCAGACAGTCCAGCCGCTTGAACGCTCAGTATGTCCAGTTCCGGCAATCGACGACGTAGCCCGCGAACGATATCGAAATTGAAGTTTTCGTCGGCAGCAAACTGCAGCATCAGACGAAACCCTAGTTAGCGTCTCGCCAGCAAGCGATCACGAATGCCATTTGGGTCAAATTGTTTTTCATTCTGCTTGCGAACGGCGTCCGCATCGCTTCGACGCTGTCGAAGGTAATCATTGGTCTCTTGTTGGTGGTCGAGATAGTAACCGAGGACGTGGTAAACATCGGCGAGCTTGAGACTCGGGTACTGCTGCGCAATCTCCTCTGCAGTTGCACCTTCACTAAACGCTTCGATCACCGTGTCAAAGGTGACACGCGTCTGCCCGACTCGAATGACTCCATCATCGGCGAAGCTCAACGGAATTGGTGCCGTTCCAGCCTGTAGTGTCATAGGTATCTCCCCGATCAAATCTTCTGCCACGAACTGGTCTTCGTCAAGCGTGATTGGAGGCGTTGAGCGTTCATGAGCCAGGGGGCTTACGCCCCCCGCTCAGGTGGAGGCGACTTACTTGGCCAGCCGCTTGTATTTGATCCGATGCGGGGTGTCGGCGTCGGCTCCCATGCGTTGCTTGCGGACCAGTTCGTAGCTCTCGAAGTTGCCTTCGTGCCAGTAGACTTCGCTGTCCCCTTCGAATGCCAGGATGTGCGTGGCGACGCGGTCCAGGAACCAGCGATCGTGGCTGATGACGACCGCGCAGCCGCTGAAGCTGAGCAGGCCGTCTTCCAGGGATCGCAGTGTGTCGATGTCCAAGTCGTTGGTCGGTTCGTCCAGCAGCAACAGGTTCCCGCCGACGGTCAGCGTCTTGGCGAGCAGCAGGCGGTTGCGTTCACCGCCCGACAGGAACTTGACCGGCTTCTGCTGGTCACTGCCTTTGAAGTTGAACTTGCCGCAGTAGGCTCGGGCGTTAATTCGCACGTTGCCGTAGAGCAAATTGTCATTGCCGCCCGAGATGTTGTCGTAGACAGACTTCTCGCCATCGAGCGATTCACGGTTCTGTTCGACGTAGGCGATTTTAACGGTATCGCCGACGGTGACTTTGCCCCCGTCGGGCTGCTCGAGACCCATGATCAGTTTGAACATGGTTGTCTTACCGGCACCGTTCGGACCGATCACGCCGACGATCCCTGCGGGCGGCAGTCGGAACGTCAGGTCTTCGAACAGCAGTTTGTCGCCGTAGGCCTTGGCGACTTTGTCGAACACGACCACGGTGTCCCCCAGGCGTGGTCCGGGCGGAATTCGCAGTTCGATCGTTTCTTCTCGTGAGTCCTGCTCTTCAGCGACCAGCTTTTCGTAGGCTTGTAGACGAGCCTTACTCTTGGCCTGTCGTGCTTTTGGTGAACTGCGCACCCATTCGAGTTCGCGTTCCAGCGTCTTCTCACGCAAGGAAGCAGCTTTGTCCTCTTTGCGCATCCGCTCCTGCTTTTGTTGCAGCCAGGTCGAGTAGTTGCCTTCCCAGGGAATGCCGCGGCCTTGATCGAGTTCCAGGATCCACTGGCAACTATTGTCGAGGAAGTAGCGATCGTGTGTGACGGCGACGACGGTTCCTTTATAGTCGTGCAGATATCGCTCAAGCCAGGCGACGGACTCGGCATCCAGATGGTTGGTCGGTTCGTCGAGCAGCAGCATATCGGGCTGTTGCATCAAGGCTTTGCAGAGGGCGATGCGTCGCTTTTCACCACCCGACATCGGACCGACGACCGAGTCGAGAGGTGGCAGACGCATGGCATCGGCGGCGATTTCGAGTTCGCGGTCGAGTTCCCAGAGGTTCTGGTGGTCGATCTGTTCCTGGACCCGCCCCTGCTCTTCGATCAGCTTTTCCATCTCTTCCGGGGACATTTCCTCGGCGAACTTGTTGTTGATCTCTTCGTATCGAGCAAGGAGCGCTCGTTTGGGAGCCACGGCTTCGTTGAGTTCGTCCATGACGGTGTGCGTCGGCTCAAGCTGCGGTTCCTGAGGGACATACAGACAGGAGAAACCGGGGGTGATTCGCGCGGTCCCCATGAAGTCTTTGTCTTGACCAGCCATGATCTTGAGCAGCGTCGACTTACCGGCACCGTTGGGGCCGAGAACCCCGATCTTGGCGCCTGGATAAAACGAGAGCCAGACCCCTTTCAGGATCTCTTTCTTATCGTGAAACTTGCGGAGATCCTCCATCGTGAAGATGTACTGTTCGCTCATAGACGCTGCCTGGCTCCTGGCCACCTGACGGAATCGTCCCTGGTTGGGACGGGAATGTTCGTGTGGCGACATTGTAAGCGGCGGCGAGCAAAACAAAAGACACTGCGAAAATGTACATCGGTGGCTGTTGAAGCGTTGGCTGTCGTCGGGGCAGCTTGTCTCTCGCAAAGCCGCAATCTCGTGGCGAGATTGGCGACTGAAAGACGGATGTTGACTCTGTGACCGGTTTTCGGGACAACATCTTGTAATCGCCGATGGACTGGCGGCACACGGAGTGTTCCGTCGACATTGGTTTCGGGGCGAGGAGTTTTCCGAGATTGGACAAGGGATCTGTCATGCGTCGACTGCTGTTTTGTGTGTGGGCTGGCCTTCTCGTTCCTGCGATGGCCGGCGCCGCCGATGACATTCTGGAGCATCCGTTGTTCGCCAAGCCCGATGCCGTCGTGGCGATCGATGCGAAAACGAATGCGACTGCGGCAGAAATTATCCCTCCCTGCTTCGGTCGACAGATGAAAGGGACGAAGATTGAGGTCAACACGACTCATGGCTGGGGCTGGGTCGAGCGCAAGCAGATGATGACCCAGAAAGAAGCGGAAAAGTACTGCGAAGAGCATAAGAAAGAGGCATACGCCCTGCACACTCGATCAATCATCAATTTGATCGAGGGGAAGAAGGATAAGGCGCTGTCAGACCTGAATGCGGCGCTCAAGATCGATCCGAAGTTTGCGCCAGCGATGTATAGCCGCGGCAGTGTTTACGCGGAAATGGGCGACTTTGCCAAAGCTCATGAGGATTTCGCGGGAGCCATCAAGCTGGCCCCGAACGATTTGCTCGCCGCCAACGACCTGGCCTGGTTCCGGGCGACCTGTCCCGAAGCGAAGTACCGCGACGGCAAAGAAGCGGTGGCGCAATCGACCCGAGTCTGTGAGGCGACGAAGTTTGATAACGAGGAATTTCTGGACACCCTGGCAGCGGCTCATGCCGAGGCTGGCGATTTTAAAACGGCCCTCAAATGGGCCACCAAAGCGGCGGAACTTGACCCCCAAAATCCCGATTTTCTTGAGCATGTCAAGTTACTGAAGGCCAAGAAACCGATCCGCGATGACGGAAAATAACGAGTCTCCACGGTGCGGAATACTTTCGTCAATGACAGCTATGAAAAGGCGCTTCGGTGAGCCGCGTATTGATTTTGGTCGAATGCGCAGGAACTTGACGGCCTGATCGCCGGACACTTCTCTCGACGTTTCGCGCCTGATACGATCCACACTTAAGTGTGGATCGTGGTCATTCGAGCGGAGAGACAGGACTATGGCGGCGACGAATCCGTTTGGGACGGAAAGCGTACTGAAGACGAGCGCAGGTGAGTTCAAGTATTTCTCGCTGCCCAAGCTGGCGGAAAAAGGCTTTTCGGGGATCGACACGCTGCCGTTTTCGATGCGTGTCCTGCTGGAAGCCTGCCTGCGAAAAGTTGACGGATTCGTGGTGAACGAAGAGCATGTGTCTCAGGTGGCCAACTGGGATGCGACGAAGCCGCCGCAGGTCGAAGTGCCATTCATGGTGGGCCGCGTCGTTCTGCAGGATTTTACTGGCGTTCCCGCGGTCGTTGACATGGCCGCCCTGCGCGATGCCATGATTCGCATGGGTGGGGATCCGAAGAAAATCAATCCGCTGGTCCAGTGCGACTTGGTGATCGATCACTCCGTTCAGGTTGACTACTTCGGTACCGAAGCTTCGCTGCAACAGAACGTCGACTTGGAATTTGAGCGGAACCTGGAGCGATATCAGTTGCTGCGGTGGGCTCAGCAGGGGTTAAGCAACTTCCGCGTGGTTCCCCCGGCGACGGGGATCGTGCATCAGGTGAATCTGGAGTATCTCGCCAAGGTGGTGCTGACGAAGGATGGAATCGCCTATCCGGACAGCCTGGTCGGGACGGACAGCCACACGACGATGATCAACGGCTTGGGAGTCGTCGGCTGGGGCGTCGGCGGGATCGAAGCCGAAGCGGTCATGTTGGGTCAGCCGATTTACATGCTGATGCCGGAAGTCGTCGGATTCAAATTGAGCGGCAAGCTGCCGGAAGGTTCGACAGCGACCGATCTGGTGCTGACGGTCACTCAGATGCTGCGTAAGCATGGTGTTGTGAACAAGTTCGTCGAGTTCTTCGGACCGGGCCTCGATTCGATGTCGCTGCCGGACCGGGCGACGCTGGCGAATATGGCTCCCGAATACGGCGCCACGATGGGCTTCTTCCCGGTCGACGACGAAACGCTGCGATTCATGCTTCGCACGGGACGTACGGCGGCGGAAGTCGAACTGGTTGAGAAGTACTACAAGGCTCAGGGGATGTTCCGCACGGCAAGCTCTCCCGAGCCACGCTTCAGCAGCAAACTCGAACTGGATCTGTCGACGGTTGTCGCCTCGATGGCCGGACCGAAGCGGCCTCAGGATCGCGTCCTGTTGTCTGACATGAAGACGGCCTGGGTGAAAGAGCGAAGCACAACGTTCGGTCATGCAGAGCCTGCCACGCCAGTCGCTGTGAACGGAATGAACGCGAGCATTGGTGACGGGGCTGTCGTTATCGCGGCCATCACCAGTTGCACCAACACCAGCAATCCGTCCGTCATGATCGGTGCGGGATTGCTGGCTCGCAATGCCGTGGCGAAGGGTTTGACGAGTCAACCGTGGGTGAAGACCAGCCTGGCTCCCGGAAGCCGCGTCGTGACGGAGTATCTGGCGAAGTCGGGCCTTGATAAGCCATTGAATGAACTCGGTTTCAATACGGTTGGATATGGTTGCACGACCTGCATCGGGAACAGTGGTCCCTTACCCGATGCGGTTTCGCACGCCGTTTCCGAAGGGGACTTGGTTGTTGCGGCGGTGCTTTCGGGCAATCGAAACTTCGAAGGCCGCATCAACGCTCAGGTGAAAGCCAACTACCTGGCCAGCCCGCCGCTGGTCGTGGCGTATGCGTTGGCCGGGACAACGGATATTGATCTGGTCACGCAGCCACTGGGCAAGGACAAGGCTGGCAAAGATGTGTACCTGAAGGAAATCTGGCCGTCGTCGAAAGAGATCGAAGAGACGATTGCCAAGTCGATCACTCCTGAGATGTTCGCGACCGAATACGGTCACGCGGCATTGGGTCCGATCGAATGGCAAAGGATCACCGGCAGCAGCGGTCCGCTGTACAAGTGGGACGAAAAGAGCACCTATGTACAGGAGCCTCCGTTCTTCATCGACATGCCCCCTGCACCGAAGCCGATCGAAGGGAGTCACAACGCACTGTGCCTGCTGTCCGTTGGTGATTCGGTCACGACCGACCATATCAGCCCGGCCGGTTCGATCAAGGCAAGTTCTCCAGCCGGTTTGTTCCTGCAAGAGAACGGTGTGAAGCCGGTCGACTTCAACAGCTATGGCGCTCGTCGCGGTAATGACCGTGTGATGACTCGTGGAACGTTCGCGAACATCCGGCTGCGTAATCTGCTGTGCCCTGGCACTGAGGGTGGCGTCAGCAAGTACTTCCCGACCGGCGAGCAGATGTCTGTCTACGACGCGGCGATGAAGTACAAGGCGGACGGGACACCGCTGGTGGTGTTGGCCGGAGCCGAATACGGCACGGGTTCGTCACGCGACTGGGCGGCCAAGGGGACCTATCTGCTGGGGATCCGAGCGGTCATCGCTGTCAGCTTCGAGCGGATCCATCGTTCGAATCTGGTGGGCATGGGTGTGCTTCCACTGCAATATCGCCAAGGTGAGGATCGCGACTTCCTGGGCCTGGATGGGACCGAGTCGTTCGACATTCAACTCAACGATAATCTGAAGCCGCTGCAAGCGGTGGAAGTGATGGCGACGAAGCCTGACGGGACAGCGATTCACTTCGTGGCCACGTGCCGAATCGATACTCCGGTGGAAGTGGAGTATTACCGGAATGGCGGGATTCTGCACAAGGTGCTGAGGGATTTGATCAAGAGCTGAATGGGGGATTGTTTGTCGTTTGTACTGAGGACTGAGGACTGAGGACTGAGGACTGAGGACTGAGGACTGAGGACTGAGGACTGAG
>CBIHQO010000392.1:0-6417 GCA_966211735.1 uncultured Schlesneria sp. | reverse complement strand
GGCACAAGGGCGCAGAGACGCAAAGGAAATTGCGGTCGCTTTCGCAGATGCCAGCAGCCTACTTCGTTTTCAGCCGGTTTCCATATCCAGCGGCTTCGTAGAGTTTTGATGTTCGCTGGAACGACTCGTCCTTTGCGTTCAGCAATGTGAGGTGACGAGGGGCGAGCAGGCCGAGGGCGTCGGGGATGTCCAGGACTTTCAGGACGTTTAGCAGGATGGGGCCTTCGCGGTGTGAGGCGGAGGGATCGACGGCGATGACTTCGGCGATGCTGGTTTCATTCAGCGCGGCGTAGGCTCCGAGGATTCCGGCCTGGCCTCGACCGGCGACGCCGATGGTGAGTTCATTGCCGTCGACTTCGTGGAGCATCCGTGCGACCGATTGGATGTCCCAGACTCGGCCGATATCGACGGTGCGGCCCACGAGTGCTGAAGCGCGTGCCACATAATTGGGAGGATTGGTCGAGGTCCATTTCGTGGTCTGGCCGCTGCCGCGGGGACTGACGATGACAACGGCCTGACCATGCGGGATGACCTTGGAGGACCACTCTGGCAGTTGGCCTTCGGGTTCATCCGCATTCAGGATGATCAGCCAGATCCGTTCGGGATGCTCGGGGGATCGTTTGACGTCGGTTTCTGCCTTGGTTCGCTTCGCTGTGACAATCACTTCGTCTTCGGTCTGAAGCATCATGAGGCCGGTTTTGTCGTTTTCCTCGCGAAGCTGCGCAGCAGCAACCTGATCGGGCCATTCATTGAAGACACGCTCCAGCAGTTCTTCCCGCAGGTTTTCAGACCACTTGGTGTATTCGGCTAGCGTTTTCGGTGATGCGGGTGTGGCGAGCGTCACGAACGATTCATCAACCTTGGCGTTGATGCGGTCGGCGGGAAGATCTTTGTCCTCGGGGAAGACTCGCAGATCCTGGCCTTCGATCTTGGGAAGCGGCGGTTCACTGACTTCGCCGTTGTCGTTCTTGAGATGCTTGTTGATCCAGCGATAGGCCATCAGACGCAGTTCGACATTGTCGCTGTGGCCTCCGGGAGTGACGCCGATATCGAACAGGTCACCAGGCTTCTTCTCGTACCAGCGGTAAACGTCCGCCAGTCGATCTCGGATTCGTTCATTGGCTGGCATGGGAAAGATCGGGTCATAACCGGAGTTCTCGAACAGCATGGCTCGCGGAGCGATCAGGGCGGCAATCGTCGACCACTCCCAGCGATAGGTATTGTAGAAGAACATGCAATCGCAGTGGCCGTTGCAGACTTTGTTGACGACATAACTTTCGAGGTCGCTCATCCCGCTGACGGGGACGCACACTTTCACTCGTTCGTCCGCGGCGGCGATCCAAAAGGTGGCCGCCCCCCCTCCACTGATGCCCGTCACGGCCAGTTTGTCAGCGTCAACCTCGGGGCGGCTGACCAAGTAATCGATCGCTCGCGTTCCGTTCCAGCATTCGACTCCGGCGGGAGTGTAGCCGGCCGATTGCCACCACCAGCGATTTTCTCGGTAAGTCCCGTGATGAGTCCCGGCAATCTCTCCCAGTTGCAGAGTGTCGATGATCAGGCAGACATAGCCGTGCGTGGCAAACCACTGACCGTGATGCTGGAAAGCAGTCTTGTTGCCGTCGCGGCCTTTGCCGGAGTGGCCGCAGACGTACAGCACCGCGGGAAGCTTGCCTTCGATTTTGGCGGGAAGATACAGGTTGCCAGTGACATACAGGCCTGGCTTACTTTGAAAATGAACGTTCTCGACGCGGTAGCCGTCGCGTTGCAGCTTGCCAGTGACCTTGGCGTCGAGAGGGGTCCGTTCGGGCAACGGCCAGAGGCCGAGCATGTCGAAGAATTCTCGCTTCAGTTCTGGACGTTTGGCTTCCCAATCGGCTTTCGACTCGGCCCCTTCATGGATCCGTTCACTCAGGCGAGTCGCTTCGAGCGTGAGATGCGACTCGATGACGGCATCACCGAACGAAATTTTCGGCGGTTGTTCCTGAGCCTGGATCAGACTGCAGCAGCACAACAGAACAAAAGCCGAACGGAGAAGAGGCATGGTGTGGTTCCTGAGGGGGACCTGGGATGATGGCCCGTCAAGTCTGGTGATTTGGGCTCGGGAACGCAAAGCTGCGGGGCGCGACGTAAGAGGGGATGTCGTTGAAACACAGAGACACGAAGGGCGCAGAGAGGAACGGACGAGCTACATTTGCCTTCTCTGCGCCCTTCGTGTCTCTGTGTTTCAATTCTCCGCCCTTCTTCGCGTATGAGTGGCTTAATCCAGAACCAGCATCTGGTGCAGTTCCAACGGGGGTAGTGCGATGACTGGACCGTTGGCGTTGAGGATCTTGGGAGCGATCTGCCCTGGTTCAATGAACATCTCCTGGAAGTCCTGATTGCCGAGATGGATCTTGATGCCGTGAATCGGGATTGTTTCTTCGCGCAGGGGGACATCGACTGCGGGCAGTCCATGATTGGCGGTGGTGTTCAGGCCGTTGAAGAAGTGGATGATCAGTCGATGTTGCTTGTTGGAGCGGATCGCCGGCTGGTGCCAGTACGTCACCTGCACGCACTTGGGGGCCTCGATTCGGATCGGGAACTGGTGCTCTTCGCCAGAGGCCCATTCGATCAATCGGGTCAGCATCCGTCGCTGGTAGGGGTAAGAGTAGCTCCACATGGCGGCATCCAGGCAGGCGGGAAGATAGGCCACTCGGCCTTTTCCAAATCGTCGCGCGATGATGCCAGGGATATTGGCGTTCGGAGTTGCAGTGCTCCCAATCGGAGTCAACCGCGCGATGACTTCGCCAGCTTGTGGTTCGGTCACCAGCACTTGTGGGCCCTTAAACGTGGCAACTCGGGCCGGGACGAGTTCTCGAAATGTGGCGTCGTTCCAGATCGGCGATTCTGTCCATTGCAGCATGGCAGCGCCGACTCGCTGCTGCCAATAAGCGTCATCGACTGTGATCGCGAAGTTCGCGTCGAGAGTTTCTCGATTGACGGGTGCCGCGGGCCGACCACGAAAGGAGACGCCAAACAGATCTTTAAGACCGAAGTCAGGTCGTGGTCGTCCGAGTTGATCGCATAATGATGTCTCGCCCGTAGCGACTAAGCCGCCACCCTGGTCAACAAACTTGCGGATCGAAGCCAGCTGATCATCCGACAAAGCCGCAGAGCACGGGAGGATGAGGACCTTAAATTCAGCAAGTGCGGCGTCCGTCACGTCCCAATCGTTGATTAATGTCAACGGGAAGTGCTCTTCCATGCCAACTCGAAACGCCCCGAAAACATGGGGCAGGAAACGCTCGGCGATGTCTCGATAGGCGTAGAACTGTCGAGTCTGTTCACTGACGAGCAGAGCCGCCCAACGTACTGGTGTGGTCTTGGTGATTAGATTTTCACGACGCTTGATTTCGTCGAAGACAGCGGCGATCGATGCTTGATGCCCTGCCCAGCCGAGAGATTCCGCGCTGACGCTGCCATTCGTCAATCCGAGCATGGAGCGGGTAATCCGTTCATGCTTGGGGAAGCTATCGGTTCCATAGGGGTTTCCTCGTGACATGAGATAAGCTTCCGAGGCGGCTGGTCGATCACCAGCGACGGCACGTGAATAGGCGGCCCCAAACGCCGGGGCGACACTGGCCCCGAAGTTGGTTTCATCCAGCCACCATTCCTGCATCGGAAGATCGAAGAGCTGGTTCATGCGCGTCGGCATGGCCCGTGGCGAATGCAGGAAATGTCCGTAGCGTCCGGCGTTAACGGTCCAGGACATGACGACGGTATCCGGGTTGATTGCTTTAAGTCTCCGTTGAAGTCGTGCGTAGTGTTGTTCCAGTCGGTCGCCGCGCCATACCAAGTATTCACGATAGGCGATGTCATCGAGGTTACTGCGTGCGGGAATGCCTTTCTTCGTGTCGCGCGGGTAGCTGGCCTGACAGGCATCGCAATAGCAGATCGCCGGATGATAGTTGCCATCGAACGAGTAGCCATCGATTCCAAAGTCCTCGACCAGTTCCGCGCAGATATCGATCAGATAGTCGCCCCAAGGACCGTTGTTGCAGCCGAGGCGAGTTCCCAGGTTGTCTTCGCGCGGCTCAATCTTGAGAGACGCGTCCGAAAGATCAGGCCGAATTCGCCAATCGGGATGAGCCTTCACGCAATCGACAGCGGGAAACGGCGGCAGCCCCAGGCAATACTTCATTCCTTGCCGGTGACATTGATCAACGATCTGATGCATCAGCTTGCGATCGGCAGGCGACAGCCCTCCTCCGTCACGCCGCAAGGGGAAATAAGGCCAGATTGCATTGCCGTGGCAAACTTGCACACCTAGCCCTGCGGCACGATCGATTTCGCCGGGTGTGACAAACGCCATCCGCGTGACAGATCGAACCCAGTCAGGAATCTTGACCGGAGCAAACGGGAGTGACTGCGGAAGAGCCTCCTCTGCCGCGAGGCGAGGTGCGGGGAACAATGTCGCCCCGGCCACCCCTGCCACCGTGACAGAGAGAAAATCACGACGCGAGAGATCGGACCCCAATTGTGACATCGAAGAATTCTCCGGACGTGGAAATCAAGACGAGAAGAGTAGATGCCACGGACTGAACCCAGATGAAGGCAATAGATTCAAGATTCGATTGAGGTCTGAAAGAGCGTCGGTTTCAAGCGATTGACTGCTTAACAGTCTGCCGCGCCCGGCGAATTCCACAAACCAACGCAGCCTTCCCAGTCTGCTCGTTTTTGTTTTCTGCGAGGGAGGCCGCCGCGTGACAGGACTTTGTGATGGTGCGATTGGTGGGTTGACGATGAATTTGAAGTGACGTCGGCGTGTGGTGGGTATGACGGCGTGGCCAGTCTTTCTCAGACTGAGTTGCGACCACGGAAGGATCGAAAGCCAATGGATCTGGCATATTGGGGATTTTCTCACTGGCCATTCCAGCGACGTCAGACCGGTGGCAATACCGCGATCGGGGCCTCTCATGACGAAGCGTATGCTCGGCTGTTGTTCGTGATTGAGGAGCAGCGTCGTTGCGGATCGCTGATGGGCCCCGCCGGCACCGGCAAAACCCGCCTGTTTCGGCGGGCGGCTGATTTTGCGCGACGACAGGGGCGGACGTGCATTGCTATTGATGCGGCGGGCGTGGACGGTGTGGAACTCACACTGCTGACCGCCGATCAGATGCGTGTCGATTGCCACGGCGCGACCTTATCGGTGATGTGGTCTCGCATTCAACAGCAGCTTGCCAACGGCGCATTGGTCAGGCAGGCAATCGTGATTTTGATCGACAATGTCGATTCCGCACATCGAGACTGCGGGCTGGTTCTTCGCCGATTGATGAACCTGGCGGAATCATTGGACGCGGCGGTCACTGTCTTGCTCTTCTCCAGAGAGCCCGTTGCCAGTCCCGAGTTGCAAGAGCAAATCGAATTGTCGATTGAGCTGAGCGGCTGGTCACGCAGCGAAACATCTCAATTTATCTCCCATGCCACTCGAACTGCGGGAGCGAAGCGAGAGATCTTCACGTCCGACGCGATCGCTTTGATCCAAGACCTGACTCAGGGGATTCCGGCGGATGTCATTCGAATCTGCGACCTCGCCTTGCTGGCGGCCATGAGCGACGATCGGTGCGAGGTGGACACTGCATTGGTCCAGGCGGCTGTCGCCGAGTTTTCGCCGCGGCTTGCAGTGAAAACTCACCCTCGGTCGTTCGCGAGGCCAGAGCGTCCTGGTGCGATGGTGAGTACTGAGTGACGAGCACTGAGCGACGAGACGCTTGATCACAACCGTAAGTTGCGATGCCAATTGAGTCGCGACGGTGGCTCGTATTTGGTCTTGCCAATGACGGCTCACCTCTGCTGATAGGCCGGTATAGCCGCAACGACCTCGCTAATTCGAACAACCGCGACAATTCGTATGTTTGGAGTGATCGTTATAACCGGACCGCATTTCCGTCATACTCGTTACGTTGCGCCTTCCAGTTGCAAACGGCAACACCGAATTGTCGATGCAATCTGACACATTCGGGCCAGTCCTGATATTGCGGATATCAGGCCCATCTGGCATTCGTGTCATGAGTGGAAGGAGCAATCGTGCGATTCGAATTTGCCATCATCGGAATTCTGGCCATCGCTGGCTGTCAGTCTCAACGTGGCTACACCGCCGGGTGTCCCCACTGCAATCAGGCTCAGTCCGTGGTGAACAATCAGGCTGCCGCGCCATCGACGATCAGTCCAGCGACGTTTAACGACGCCGAGTCGCCGGCGCCGATGCCAAAGAATTACGCGGCTGCTTTCGCGCCGGTCCCATCAGTACCAGGTGTTGATTGAGTCGAGAGAGGGGGCACGCAGAATCGAGAGCGTCGCTTTCATTCTGCGTGCGAAATCTCCATTGTCACGCGGAAGCACGAAGGGCGCAGAGAAGTCCGGAAATGGTCGGCACTC
>CBIHQO010000391.1:0-6435 GCA_966211735.1 uncultured Schlesneria sp. | reverse complement strand
TCCATTCGCTACAATCCTCCGGCTTTAACTGGCGCACCCTGTCCCCTTTTCTTATCTTGTCCCCTTTTCTTATCTGATGCATGAACTTACCGTTTTTGTTCGGATACATGTATCGATATCGGGGAGAGTAAAGGGGACAGGTCGACCTGTCCCCTCTTCGAGCCCGCCAATTAGAGCCTGCCGTTTTGCTGAACTCATCATTATTTATTGGAACTCATCTCCGTTTCCATGCGCTGAAGCTCATCGAAGGCATCGTCATGCGACATGCCTTCAATGCGACGCCATTGATCGATTCCACCGGGAATCGACAATACCGAACGCCGATACGGATCGCAGATTTGGCAGACCCCCATGCAACGCAGCAACAACATCAAGTGAGCAGGTGATGTGGCATCCGCCAAGTGGTCCTCGTCTTCCGTGACACAGACAGCCGTTAGCAGTCCGAATTCATCCGACGATGTTCCAAATTTCATTCGGGTCGCATCTGTCCAAAGATGAAGTCCTCGGATCGTTCCGACAACTTCACGATGCTGAACACGTTCCGAAATGGATGCCCACATATTTCCATCGTGTCCGATGAAAAACTGCAATGGCAGATGATATCCGAAACCTACGTCACCCTTTTCCCACAGCCATTGCGAGAGCAACTGATACAGCAAATCCACAGCCCATGTTACGCGTTCTTTTGTTCGGACGCAGAATTCCCAAGGGAAGGCCTTGTCCGTTAATCGTAGCGGTTGTGTCAAACCGAGCGTCATGTAGAGCCAGCCATCTTCGCCACCATGTGAAGTTTTAAAGGTCATGGCGCAGGCTCCCGGTAGAATGTAGTCCTTCCAAGAAAAAGACTGGACCATTCCTGGTTCGACCGTATCGCCTAGTACGGCCCTCACCGACTTACCACGTACGTTCCATCGAAGAGTCCAATCATCATCGGGCAACGGCTTGAGCTTGTCCGCGAGTTCACCGATTTTTCGGAAGTCTAGCATTTATGGCTCTCTCCTAATTTCTTGAGCATATGCAAAGGGGACAGGTCCATTACAAGTGCGTGCGAGACTGTTTATACGATTCAGATCACTTCACGAGTTCATCGCTGACGGAGGCACTGAGTCACGGGGAGGATTTTTAGCTCAGGTCGGCAGAGCCTTCGCATCGCGGCAGGTGATGTGAAAAAGGGGATGAACCTTTGTAACCACAAGCATTCGCTAACGGTCGAAACTCTTCGCCACACCGATAAGACACTGGCGGCCCAAAGCCGCCGCCAGTGGCACCCGGCCAAGACGTCGCCGAGGGTCGACTGCTTCGATTTCAACGAATCGTGAATGCGTGTTGACAGACCGGGTCTTCGCGAGGACGCTCCAGACCGCTCCAGACCCGGCCACCCCACTACCGCGCGAGAAGGTATGCGTGGGCTAGTTCGGCTCGGCTGGTTCGGTTCTCAAGATCTTGTCCATCGTCTTTCCTTTCGCCAATTCGTCGACCAACTTATCCAGATATCGAATTTCCCGCATCGTCGGCTCTTGGATCTCTTCCAGGCGGACACCGCAGATGGTTCCTTTGATCAGATGGCGGGACGGGTTGAGCAGAGGAGCTTTCTGGAAGAACGTTTCGAAGTCGACCTGCTGCGTCAACTGCTTCTCGAGCCCCTTCTGGGTGTAGCCGGTCAGCCAGCGAATGATGGTGTCGACCTCCGCTTTTGTCCGGCCCTTCTTTTCGGCCTTGGCGATGTAGTGCGGGTAGACGCTTGCAACACTGGTCGTGAAGATTCGATGTTTCCCGGTCATACGATCTCCTGCGGAACGGTGAACAGATGTGCGGTCGTGTGATGTTAAAATGGTACTGCTGGACCAACCGGAAGCTCCAGTTGAAGGGTGAACAACTCTAATAGCAACCGCGACCGAGCAGAACTTGAAGTTGGCATCTCAATAGGTGTGCCTAAATAAAGATGTCCAATTGTGCTCAACGCGGTAACATCTGCAAGGAGGAGCCGGTTAACTCTTCGCCCGTGGAGTGCTTTGTCATGGATGTTTTCTTCCAGCGGATGCGTCAGTCGCTGCGGTTACCTTCCGCGCGCGTCTTGGATCGTTGGGTCTTCGCGTGCCTGCTGCTGCTCCACGTGACACACGCGAATGGCCAAGACCAGTCGGTTCCGGCTGATGTCTCGAAGGAGCGTATCGAGGCGTTCAATTGGTTCAGCGGATTGGAGTTTCCAGACCTGAAAGACTTGCCCTTTATCCGGATTGGGACGCAGTACCCAAGTCGGGAGAAGGATGAGACAGCACCGATTTCGTATCGATATGGTTTTCTGCTGAACCAGAAGGGTGAAGAGTTCACCACCTTTTATCTCGATCTGCGATCGCGGACTCATCGAACCCAGCCATCAGAGACCGACGGTCACGCGCGGATCAGCTTTGAGAACGCGGACCTGGCGCAGTTCGCTGCCGAGCAGTTGAAGGTTGTCACTGAACCCAGGGAGCATGATGCCTGGCACCGATTCGGGGAACGACTTTCTCAGCCAGCCGAATTTTTTGTCCTGTCGTGGGCCTGTTCGAGGAAAGGGCTCGACGATGTGGCGGCGACCGTTTTCGATCAAGTGCGGCGGATGTCTCGGGGGACTCGTCAAGAAGTGGCTACACTGACCGTCAAACAGAAACTGGCAGAGGACATTGCTCATGCTCAGATGTGGGAAGCGGTGTTGAAGTTTGGAGACATCTCGATTCCGCGTGACGTGCTGCTGCGCGACTTCGAGCGCATCGTTCGACACTATCCCGAGAGCAAACATTTTGAGCGAGCCAAGGAAACAGCCGCATTGCTGGAGCAGATGATTGCCGAGGACAAGGCTCATGCCGAGCAACGAAAAAGAGGCAAGCCGTTCGATGAACTTGATCAACAGCAGAAGGTTACGGAATTAATCTTTCAACTGCGTGATCAAAACGGTCAGCAGTGGTCGCAGCCCGGATGGTGTCACGTCTTGTGGACCGCCGACGGAAAGGAAACGTCACCAGCACATCAGTTGGTCAAGATTGGTTACGATGCGGTTCCACAACTGATCGAGGCACTCGACAATGAACGGTTCTCTCGATCTGTGGGGTACCATCGGGACTTCTACTTTTCTCATCAGGTGCTGAGGATCAGCGAATGTGCTCAGCAGATCATCACGGCGATCGCTGACCGCGATTTACGCGAACCGAGAGAGACTGAGCCTTTCAAAACTCGGGCCTCGACGTGGTACGCCGAATTGAAGAAGAAGGGTGAGAAACGCTATCTGATCGACGAGGTTGAAGCAGGAGGGCAATCTGCGAGTGATCTGGCGTCACAGCTTGTGGCGAAGTATCCGGAAGTCGCGATGCCAGCACTGATTGCCGGAGCGCGTCACGCCAGCGATGCCAGGATCCGTGCGACTCTAATTCATACCGTGGGGCGAATCCCAGGCGACGATCCGCTTCCGTTCTTGCTCGACGAGTTACAGAACGGCTCGACACGGTCGGGTCGGTTGGCTGCGGCGCAAGGGCTTCATGCACATGGACGACGTGAGGGTGTCACCTCCATGATTGCCGAGTGGAACAAGTCGCCTGATGAGGAACATGACCCGTTTGGCGATGATATCGTCAGTTTTCTGGTGACCTCCGGCCGAGTCGACGCGATTCGTGCCTTGAACGAGAACCTCGACGAACGGTCGCTCGGTGTCAGGATGCATGTCGTGGAGGAACTGCTGAGAACTCGTCGCAGAAGTGGAAGAAACGGCGCAGAGGCAATCGATGCTCTCCCTGAAGGGACTCGGAACGAATTTGAAGCGGCGGTGAGAACGTTGCTGCTGAATCGACTCGATGACCTGGAAGAGCAATCGGGAACTTCGGGGTCAAGAAACGGCAAGGACTACACGGATCCCCGCGTTTGTGATCTGGCTGGATTTGTGCTGAATGACCTTGATGGAGAACGGTATGCATTCGACCTGGGTGCGCTGCTAGAAGAACGAGATCGAGCGAGGCTGTTGCTGATCAATGTTCTTCGTCAAGAACAGGGACTGCCCGAACGTGCCATTCCCCAACCACGGCACATCGCCCCTGTCTCCGATCAAGTATTGGCTCCCCTTCTTGAGCAACTGGAAACCGCTGATGACCAGACAATAAACGCCATTGAAGCACAGATCGTTAAGCTTGGCCTGGGTGTCTTCCCTTCGCTGATCAAACGACGCGATGCGATTGCGAGCGGTGATCTGCGACGTATCCGCCTCAATCGAGTCGCCAACCAAGTGGCGTTCACAGTCGTGGCTGTGAAGATTGCGGAGAAATCTGTGAAGCCGAGCCAGGCGCTGATGGAAAGACTGGACTCGTTGAAGGACAAGCCATTCGAGCTGCAGTCGTTTCAGGATCTCATATCGGCGGTGACCGACAAACTCCCCGAAGGAGTTCGAGGTCTGCGTGTCTCAGTCGATCGCAGCACGGACGGGACCGGCGTGACGTTAGGCATCGACTTGCTCGATCCAAAACGAGCCGACCCGACAGCCAGAGAGACCACACCGTCGGCCACGCGAAGTTCGTGGAGATTCCAGACAACCATGAGCCTGGGAAAGGAATGTCTGGAGAACTCGGGCGGCAGTTCCACTAACGTGCCCGGCACCGCGAAGGATGCGGACTTCACGAGAAAGCTGAACCAAATTCTTGGTACACCATACAACAATTCGTTTTTGGTCCGCTTGAAGATCATCGCGGGATAAGCACGCCACCCGACGCTTCGAGGAGTCACGCATGTACCGCGCCGTTCTGTCGTTGCTGGGTATGCTTCTCTTCTTTGGTGCTTCGGAGAATGTCAGCGCTGTTTGCCAGACCGGCGACTTTGAGAAATCGGAACCGGCCTCGAACGAGGCGATTGAAGTGCTGACCGCGGCCCTTGGAATCGGTCCTCCGCAACTGTCAGCGGCCTATCACGAGCCAGTACCCATTCAGTATCTGCGCGAAATATTCGCCCACGAAATACGTCACACGCGCCCCAAGCCATGCTCGGTACTCATCACTAATCGTTTGTTGTTGCAGCCAATGATCGAGCGGTGGAAGGTACCTCTCGGCATGCACTAGTACCAAGCCCGGTTCCGGGAGAGCGAGTACTTCCATAAAATGGACCAGCACCGGCATTCGTTCCTCATGGAATGCTTTGAAGCCGCGCTTGCGATTGTCCAACAGTTCTTGTTCGTCAGGAGTCAGCTGCCGCATTTGCAATCCTATTGGCCATGAATAACTGTGATGATTCGTCGAAGCGGCCGGGGTTGCGATGTCGGGGAGTCTAGGGGTTGGCATCTGGAATCGTTTGATGACGTACGCGAACATTTAATTGTAATGCAACAGACGCCGCATACGTCAGCAGGCGGATCGCAGACTCTGGTGGCGTGAATCTGAAGATGACATCAATGACAAGATCCCTATTCCTGGCAGACGGATAATCTTCAAAGATCTGTCCGCTTTCAATGAATTCGAGGTACGCATTAAACTTGTCTTGAATCGCTAGAAGGTGTGCTGGTTCTTCGTCGTCCCAGCCCCATGAATCGAAAAGCGACAAGATTGCGCACTCCGAATTCTTTTCAAGACCAATTGCATCGACGACGTTAATATTGTCAAGACCCATTCTCATTGTCTCCCAGCATCGTCTACTCCGATGGTGCCGGCGTACGAGGTGGCGGACTAAAATGAGTCGATCCCGGTGGCGTTCCCAAGCAAGTCTACCAATGATGGAGCGATCCAAATCGCATCATCGACATCGAGGTTGCCGTAGCCAACGCAATAGAGGCCAGGTCCTCTTCCCCCGTTGGCATAAAAGATTACGCGACAACCGCCGTCATCACCAATTGGAGTCGCGCCCGGAATTCGATTCCGTATTCCATACCCTTCATCCATTTCGACGCATGCGACGGGTCCCCAGATGCGAACATATTGACCGTTCCGGTGTTGGAGTTCGATTTCCGTCGCCTCGAATACTAAATCAACATACTCTTTTGGGACGCTTCCAAAATAGGTTGTCAATGTACTAACTTGCTCATTTGTAGCGGGTAAGTCTTTCGCCAGCAGTTCAAAGGAACTGTCAATCTCTTCCATCATTTTTCAACTCCTCAAAATCCTGCGGGTTTGGTGTATTTGACACCGAAATCGTCGAGCATTCGGTAGTTCTGTTTTAGCACCTGTTTAACCACATCGTCGCCGAATCCCGCTTGACGAAAATCTTTGACAATAAAGCTAAGTTCGTCATCAATGGAAGTGCTCCACTTTCCTTGTCCCGCAGCCAACCTCGCATCACGGCGGGCATTTTGCAAATTGGAGATCGTCGTGTGTGGGAACCCCTTGCCTGTCTCAATAGTTACGGTTGGGGCCGACCTAAGTAGACCCGCAAAAGAACTTTGGCAGAACTGAGATTGAGGATAAAGTCCGTGCGAACTGATTTTCCCCCATC
>CBIHQO010000390.1:0-6450 GCA_966211735.1 uncultured Schlesneria sp. | reverse complement strand
ACATGAAACAGATCGGACTGGCCATGCATAATTACGAAAGCTCGTACGGGACGTTCCCGATCGGCACTCGTGGTGGGTTGCCGGAGTGGAGTCAGGCGGGTCTGAAAACCGCCATCAATTGGCGTGTTTCGGTGTTGCCTTACCTTGATCAGGCACCGATCTACAATCAAATGAACTTCGCTGGCAGCTTCGGCGGAGGAGCCACCGCTGCGGATGCCTTTGCAGGGAATCAATTCCTGTCTGGGCTATTGGTTCCCGTCTACCGTTGCCCTTCTTCGTCACTCAATCCATTCGACGAAGGGGCATTCTCATTCGTCGATGGAGCTACAACGTATACCGGGAACTACAATAACCCGGGCCGGGGCATGCACATCCAGTACGTCGGCATCTCGGGGGCGGCACCCAGTTTTGGGTGGACGCAGACCGGCTATGTCGATTGCGGCCAAGGATATAGTTGTGACAATGGCACGTTGCTGATCAATGAATGCCGGGGAATACGTTCGTTAACGGATGGGACCAGCAACACCATTGTCGTCGCTGAGCAATCCGGCAAGTTGAAAGGTGCGAATGTCACCTCAAACTATTACGGGGGCTGGCATGGTGCTCGCCGGACCTACACAACTTCGTCTCCGCAGTGTCAAGCAGGTGGTACGAAGGATCACTGGCAAACGGGGACGACATGCGTTCGCCAGACTCCAAATCCAAAAGGAGTGACCGATGCGGGAAATCGTTTGCCATACCGCAACAATACATCGTTGACCTCGCAACACACGGGTGGCCTGTTCGTTGGTCTTGGAGATGGTTCGGTGCGATTCATTTCGGACAACATCGACTTTCAATCCTTGAAAAAACTGTGCATCGCGGCCGATGGGCAGGTCGTCGGCGAATTCTGATCGAGCTGTCCCCTGAAGCAATCTTCTCGTTCGACGTCCATTTCCAATGTGGGTCGACTGTCCCTCAAGGTGGCAATTCCGTGCAATCACCGTTCTTCCTGCTTCGTTTTGCCCTCTTTTCTATGGTCATTGTTTTTGTGGGGTGCGGTGAAAAAGGACCGCCGACAGGTTATTGCGTCGGCACTATGACGATCGACGGAACTCCCCCCAGCGACAACGTCCGCATTATCTTCATGGATTCGTTGCATGGATTTAATGGCAGCGGCACGGTTGCCAAAGACGGCTCCTACAGCATCAAAGACCTGCGTCTTAGTGAATACGTCATCTATTTCGAAAAAGGAGGCGTTACCGTCAACGGGGACAAGGCCAATGGAGAAATCTCGACGGACGCCGATCAGCTGACAAGCGTCCCCGCGAAATACCGTACAGAAGCAGGCTCTCCCCTCAAGAAGACGATCATGGAGGGGAAGAACACGTTCGATTTCGATGTGCCGAGCGCGACAAGAAAGTGACGAGACTGACCGGGGTGGATCGAGAAACTGAAGACTGCTGCTACCCGTCACTGTCCGGTCCCGAAGAAAGCCGCATCCGTGACAGGCTGTTGATCGCACAGCACGTCAGCGGTCGTCACCGATCGGCGGGAAGCGATCACGTTTGCGAAAGATCCGGACGCGAAAGTGGCGGAGCAGTCGAATTCGTAGCCTTGCAGAAAACAGTCCGCGCTGGCCAGTCGAGTCGTTTTGACTGAAGCGAGTTGGGGTGGATCATCGTCGGGGTCAAGCGGTCAGAGGCTCGAATCCTGTCAGCCCGTTTTTTTGCCATTGCAGCAAAAATAGCGAGTGGAGCGGAGGGAGTAGAAAATAGACGGAAGGGAGCCTGATAGGCTCTGCTCGGTCTGATTTCTAAACTCTTCGCTCTTTTCCTTTGGCGGTACGAGTGACTGAGCGTTGCTCGCCACCAGCCACTGTTTGTCTCAAAGCAGACGAAACCGCGGGAAATGATCCCGGCTCACCTTGACCAAGGCGGTATATTGTTGGAGGCGGTCAGATTCTTGGGAATGGAGCTTTTATGAACAAACAGCCGGCTCCGCAAGAAGTTGATTGGCCTGATGGAACGATCTTCACTGTTGGACACTCGACGTTGCCAATTGAGCGTTTCATCGCACTATTGAAGACTTACAGCATCAGGCTGCTTGTGGACATTCGAACGATCCCTCGTTCACGCCACAATCCACAATTCAACAGCGACGAGTTGGCCGACAGTTTGGCCGCCGAACAAATTGAGTACACGCACTTGCAGGTGCTGGGTGGCTTGCGCCATGCTCGCCGTGATTCTCTCAATGGCGGCTGGCGAAACAAGAGCTTTCAAGGCTACGCGGACTACATGCAGACTGCGTCATTTCAGGATGGGCTCGATTCACTCATACAAATGAGCCGACAACAGCGTCTTGCTATCATGTGTGCGGAAGCGGTGCCATGGCGCTGCCATCGTTCATTGGTGGCCGATGCACTCCATGTGCGCGGTGTGTCAGTCGTCGAAATCCTTTCGGAGACGAGTTATCAGGTGCATGCACTCACCTCCTTTGCACGCGTTGAAGGAACATCGATCACATACCCGCCCGAACAGACAACATTGTTCTGACTATTTTCCGAACTTGAGTTGGCGGAATATGCAGGAAACTCTGACGCAGTTACTAACGGACATCCGTGCATGTCGGCACTGCGCCGACAAACTGCCCTGTGGCCCGCGGCCAGTTGTCCAGGCTCATCAGTCGGCCCGGTTGCGAATTGTGGGTCAGGCCCCGGGGCGAAAAGTCCACGAAACGGGCATTCCATGGGACGACCGCTCGGGCGAGCGGTTACGCGGATGGCTCGGGCTGACACCGCTGCAATTCTACAACCCACGAAAGGTCGCCCTTGTTCCGATGGGGTTCTGCTACCCGGGCAAGGCAAAATCGGGCGACAATCCACCGCGTCCAGAATGCGCTTCACTCTGGCACGAGGTGCTCGAGACTCATCTGCCAAACATTCGGCTGACGTTGTTAATTGGACAATATGCTCAAGGGCATTATTTGAGCGACCGCCGCAAAGTATCGCTTGGTGATACCGTCAGATCGTGGAAGGAGTATCTGCCGCTGGGCTATCTTCCATTGCCACATCCTTCTCCGCGCAACCAGATCTGGCTTGCCAGGAATTCTTGGTTTGAAGAGGAAGTGGTTCCAGTCGTTCGAAAAGCCGTTCTTGAATTGGATCTTTAGGTATTGAGCCGCCGCGTTCATTGCGGAAAAAGCCATTCTGAGGCACGCGACATCCAACGTCGCAATAAATTGCCTCAATACGCCTCAAATGGGGGCGGGCGTCACCCCCACGAGGCAAGGTCGTCTGCCGTTTCCGGTCATCCGTGCCGATGCGGACCTGCCCGATCCCCTCGGTCGGAATTCGACTTCATCCAAAAAGTTTCTTGGCGATGCTGGCGACGTGATGGCCTTGGAAGCGGGCCTGTGCGAGCTCTTTCGCGCTGGGTTGTCGGCTGCCGTCTGAACCTGCGATCGTGGCGGCTCCCCAGGGTGAACCTCCCTTAAGTTCAGTGATATCGGCGAGCTCTGGGCATGAATACGGCAAACCGACGTAGATCATGCCGTGATGCATCAACGTGGTGACAAAGCTGATAATGGTGCTCTCATTGCCGCCACCAGTCCCGGTGCTGGTGAAGACACTGCCGACCTTGCCGACGAGTCCCCCTTGAACCCACAGGCCTCCGGTTTGGTCGAGGAAGTTACGCATCTGGGCGGTCATATTTCCAAAGCGGGTAGGCGAGCCGAAGATGATCGCGTCGTATTCGCCGAGCTCTTTCGGCGAAGCGACCGGCGCCGCCTGATCGAGCTTTGCTCCGTACTTCTGGGCCACATCTGGTGGCATCGTTTCAGGCACACGTTTGAGGATGACTTCGGCACCCTCAACAGATCGAGCCCCTTCAGCGATCGCACCCGCCATCGTTTCGACATGACCGTACATCGAATAGTAAAGGACCAGAATCTTTGGCATTTCGTTTCTTTCGTTAAATCAGTGCACGAATAAGCGACATCTGCAAACCGATCTTCTGCAAGAACGGAGGCACCTGGATTCATTCTGATGTCCGGACGTGTTAACAAGTACGGCATCATAACTGTTATGGCTCTCAAGTCACTTGAACAGGCAAGGTAAATCGTACCGGTTCAGTGCCAAATGCCTGTCGCCCGATCCTCCCGCCGTGATTGCTGCGAACTGCGCAAGATGTGTCCGAGTCAGCCTGCAACAACACGTGGCTGCGCGGCCTGCTGAATGATCGCTGGACGTTGCGCGCAGAATCGCGTTCAATAGTGGAGAGGTTACAAAGCTTAGGGGTGAGCGAATTCAAATACCTTTTCTGGAATCCGCGGGATGAACGACCAGACACCAATTGAGGCGGACACCCGTGATCTTCAACTGGATGAGGCGGAATACTCGTCACCTGCGACCGACGGGGCGACCTGTACCGCTTGTCACGAGGCGATCACTGACCAGTATTTTCAGGTCAATGGCGCAATTCTCTGCGAGCCATGCAGCACTGCGGTCAAAGCTCACCTGACTGGCGGCGCGGGTTTCCCTCGATTCTTAAAAGCGTGCTTTGGTGGCCTGGCCGCGTCGATCGCCGGATTCTTAATTTACTTCACCATCCTCAAATTAACTGGCTATGAGATTGGTCTGATCTCGATTCTCGTCGGATACATGGTGGGAACCGTTGTTCGGAACTGCTCTGGCGGGCGCGGGGGCGCGGTCTATCAATTGATCGCCGTCTGCTGCACCTATTTCGCCATTGCCATGAGCTATTCGGCCCTGATCATCCCGGAATTGTTGGCGCAGATGAACAACAAGGAAGTCGCCGTTGCTGGACAACAAGTCGCCGAGAAGGCTGGGAATGTACAAGAGGGGGCGGCGGCCAATCTGGAGGCGGAGATGGCGAAAGAAGACGAGACTGTCGTTCAGGAAGAGCTCACTTCCCTGGATCTTGTCCTCGGCATCTTCCTGATCGCTGCGTTCATGCTGGCGCTGCCGGTCATCTCCTGGTTCTCGCAACCGATCGGTATGTTGATCGTGGGTTTTGCGCTCTGGGAGGCATTCAAACTGACCCGCAAGGTGGAACTCGTCATCACTGGCCCGCACAACATCGGCCACACTCCAGACCTGGCCCCCGCGAATGCCTGATCCGACGCTTCAGTGCCCGGCCTGCGCTACCGAACTCGCTCCTAACCTGCTGGCTTGCCCCACATGCCGGCGGCTGATTCATTCTGATCGCCTGAAGGTTTTGGCCGATACGGCCACGCGGGCTACCAGTCCCCTCGACGCCCTCATCGCCTGGCGTGAAGCGATTGAACTTTTGCCGACCGGCACGCGGCAGTACGAGACCATCCAAGCCAAGATTACCGAACTTGGTCAGACAGTCGATACTCTGCCTTCCCCGCCCGCTGCCGCCGAGAAAACAAATGGTACGGGGGTTGGTAAAGCTGCTGGTTTGGGAGCGATCGGCCTGATTCTCTGGAAGTTCAATGCCGTTTTGCTGCTGGCATTGACCAAGGGAAAAGTGCTGCTACTGGGGCTGACCAAAGCCAGCACCTTCACCTCGATGATGCTGTCATTCGGGGTCTACTGGACCGTGTTTGGCTGGCCCCTCGCCTTAGGGCTGGTGATCTCGATCTACATCCACGAGATGGGACATGTTGTCACGCTGATGCGGTACGGCGTGAAGGCCAGCGCCCCGATGTTTATCCCTGGTCTTGGTGCGATCGTCCGTTTGCAACAATCGTTGGGCGACCCACGGCAAGACGCCCGCTGTGGCCTGGCCGGGCCGCTCTGGGGCTTAGGGGCGGCGTTGGGATCGTACCTATTGAATCTGGCCACTGGTCTGCCGGTGTTTCTGGCGATCGCCCATTTGGGGGCATTCATCAATCTGTTCAACTTGTTGCCGTTTGCCTCACTCGATGGCGGCCGGGCCTTCCGATCCATGAGCACAAACCAACGCTGGCTGGCAGTGCTGGGGCTGGGTGTCATCATGTCGCTGTGCGAAGGGCAAGAGGCATCGGGCCTGCTCGCGCTGCTGATGATCGGAGGCGTTTTCACCGCCCTGACGGGGAAGCCCCCCAAGACGGCCGACAGCCCGGGATTAATAGCCTACCTCGGGCTGGTTGCCATCCTGACGTTGATCTGCGAGCGACTCGTGTCCGTGCCGCCAGTGTGACTGGCGGTTTGCCATTTGGAGATCACCTTCTAAATGATCTTGCGCGATTTTGCTCGTCGAATCGTGAGTGCGTGTGCAACGGACTGCGAGTCGTCCTAAGTAGCCTTCTCGCTCCCGCGAGAAGAAAGCCGATGAACGTCGCGCCCTGATCGCCATTCCGCGCCGATTCAACAGGCACGCGGATTCTCCGTTGGCTTTCTTCTCGCGGGAGCGAGAAGGCTACTTGGGGGCGGGGCCCCCCGGGGTGGGCGGCCCCGGGGGGGACCCCAAAACGCCCCGAGAATTTTTGAGCCAGTAAGAGGTT
>CBIHQO010000389.1:0-6454 GCA_966211735.1 uncultured Schlesneria sp. | reverse complement strand
TCGGTGGCGTGAAAAAATCACACGCACACGCACACGCACTCAGCACTCAGCACTCAGCACTCATCACTCAGCACTCAGCACTCAGTACTCAGTACTCAGTACTCAGTACTCAGTACTCGCCACTTTCCTCACCGCCACAACGCGCCGATGATAAGCAAACTCCGGCGACAGATGATTCAGCGGCACGTGCTCCCAGGTCCACTCTTCCGTTTTCCCCGGCAACGACGCGCCGTAGAGGATGTCAAATCGCTCCACGACGTCGCCGGTACGATTGACCTTCAGCTTCTCGACATCCGTGATCAAAGTCACCACACCCGGTAACCGACGCAGATAATCGAGGTGACTCTCAATCAGGTCACGCGCGTACGCATCGACCTCCGCATCGGGACGAGATTTCTTCTCGAGGTAATAGGCAGGGACATACGGCAGCTGGGACAGCAGATTCACCGAGACGACATAGTCGACCAAGGGATCGTCGCAGAACAACTGTGGCTCGGCATGCGGCAGCGGTTGACGCGGATCCTTCGCGGCTTCAGCTAATTCAACCGCGGTCGCGGTCACGTCGGCTCGAACCAGTTTCACATTGCGATAAAACATCGTCGTCAGATAGACGCTCAGCGGGTGCACCACATCAACGAGGATCACCTGATCAAAGCTGGCCGCCAGATCAGCCAGAGGAACATCCAACAGTAAGCCCGATCCCAGCACCACCGCTTTACGACGTTGCGGGCAGTCTAACACTGTCTCGCGGATCACCTGCTGCGTTCGTTCCAGATGCTCTTTCCAAGCCCGCCGACACTGCCGATGCCGCACCTTGATCCCCAGTTGCCCATTCAAATACCCCAACTTCCTGGCCGTCCAGGAACAAGGTGTGGTCAAGTATTCAAAGAGTTCCAGAATCACGCCCGACCCTTGAGTCTTCTCACAGCGACTTCATCAGAAGTTGCGGATGTTACCCCCGGTTGGCGTCGATCAAAACCGAGTTCACCACGAATCGGACGAATCTCCACGAATAGAAACGAGATGCTCGATGCAGAGCATATTCTTATTCATGTCGATTCGTGGTTAAATCCCCGACCGCGAAAGTCAATCGATCACGTCGTCGTCAGATCTCGCAGCACTTCTTGCCACGAATTCATTCGTTTGACCTTGGGCAGGAACCGCGAGAACCTTTTCACTTCCGACTCAATCGGCTGAAACAGATACAGGTTGCTGACCGTCTCAAGATATCCCAGCACTTCCAGTCGATCATCGATGAAGTGGGTGACGCCGAGCTGCTGACAGATCGGGGCCTTCTCGCGTCGCTCGCGACAAAAGTGGACGTCCACCTCGGCAAGTCCCGTTCGATCGTAGAAATTGTGGTGAGCGAGCCACTGGCGAGTGCGGTCCTGGGTGCTTTGACCACATTTGGAGACCAGCACGATTTTGTCGAACCGTTCGTTGAGTTGTTTGAGCACCTCAAACACATCGGCCACCGCGGCCGTCAGCAAGAAATTGCGGCCAAAAAAGGACGTATCCGTCCCATCATTCACTCGATCGATAATGACTCCGCCAACATCGACCCCTAACACGTCTCTCAATACATGCTCCTAATGCACAAACAATTCTGCGGCATCACGTTGATGCCGCGTCAAGACTTTACATTGGCAGGACACCGATCGGCCAGCCAAGGTTCGCATCAAAAATTGACACCAATCACTCGACACTATTACTACCGCGTTCTCACTTCCTGATCGGTGTTCAATCCGCATTTCATCCGTGGCGAAACTCTTTTTCAATGATTGACACAGAACTCGGTCGAACTGACCAGTGCCCAAATCAATTGACCGATCGCTTTGTCGCGTTGATCAATTCGCGCAGACAGGAATTGGTCGATGGCCTGCGCTTCGTCAGGTGCGGGGGTTCGCGACAAGACCGCGATGAACAATGCTTCGCAACGTTTGACGTTGTCTGACTCGGCGAGCAATTGCTCGGCAAGGTTGCCGTTCTGCGGCTTCAGTAGTTGCAGCACCTTGGCATCGTGAGAAAGAAACAACGCTGCTTTCACCGAAGGAGCGAACTCGACCTCCGGATCGCGCGGGGGATTCGCAAAGGCGGCGACAAACTTCTTCCGCAACTCTTCCAGTTGTGGATTTGGCTTTGCGGACCCTTCGGTTGGCATTTGGAATCGGGGCAATTCACCGGTCGCTTGCAAGACGCTCCACAAGAGTTGCTCGGTCGACAGTGGCTTCTCGATCGCGACGACATACTTTTCGGGTAGCGGTTCCCGTTCCAAACCTGGGGGCAAGACGCTTGATCGCTGATAGGCTCGCGAGAGCGCCAGTTCGCGCAGCAGCCATTTGATATCGAACTGATGCGCCACGAATTCATCAGCCAACAGATCCAGCACGGCGGGATGGCTGGCCGGATTCTCGCTGTGCTGCAGGTCGAGCGGATGGACCAGTCCTCGCCCGAGCATTTGAAACCAGAGTCGATTCACGATGTTGCGAACAAACGGCTTGTTCGTCGCGGTGGGCAGTTGCTCGGCCAGAATTCCCAGGGGGCTGAACTTCGGCTTGCCAGGAAAGTTCACCTTGCGATCCGGCGCGACGGCAAACTCTTCGCCTTTCGCGAAGGCAGGGACTTCGAACTCGGTTCCGAAGGGCAATCGAGGCCCCGTCGCATGCGGCTGTTTGACAAAGACCGACATGAACTCCGTTTTCTTGTCGATCACCTTTTCCGCAATCGCCGGATACTTCAGATCGGTACGAATGCTGGTGTGCGAAAGAAACGTATGCAGTCCCTGGAAGTCGACTTGCTTATAATCCTGAATGAAAAGATGGTCGTGGCATTGAGCACACTGCAGATCGACACCCAAAAACAACCTGCCCACATCGCGAGTCAGACCGGGTAAGTCGACCGGCTGCTGCCCATAATTCTCCAGCCGCTTTGTCAGAAAGAACGCCGCCCCGCGAGTCGCCTCTTGATCGGGATCTGGATTCAAGATCTCACGCACCAACTGATTCCACGGCTTGTTCGTCGCAAACGACTGTTCGAGGTAGCGCGACCACTCCTCGTGATCGCCAGCCCGCTCCATCAACTGAACATGCCACGCTTCGCGCATTCGCCGCGGATACTCGGGCGATCCCAGCAGCCGATCAATCAGAACCGTTCGTTTGTCGACCGTCAAATCACTGAGGAACGCTCGCGCCTCGCTGGCCGAGGGAATACGGCCAGCAAAATCCAGAAAAACGCGACGCAAGAACTCGGCATCATCACTCGGTGGTGCGACAGTCGTCCCCGCCGCGGCCTCGATTAACCGATCAACCCGCGAGTGAACCGGCTCCTCTGCAATCGTCGCAGAGACCGCGATGATCAGCGACAACAAGGCCAAGATTCCGCTTCGCATGCGATCACCAACTCATCGGAGAACACAGTTGCATGCTGGCAAGTTATCGACGGCAAGCCGCGATCACAAGGAACAATGGAGCGACGCGTGACTCTGCCAGAGCGCGTTGCGGTGCGTAGATTCCAACTGGTACAACTTCTGCACTTGAAAAATTAGTCGAGTCGAGCACTTGGCGAAGCTCGGCCGAAACACAAATGAACCAGGAAGCAGCATGATTCAACCAGTGAACTACAACAAGAAGTGGCTGATCGCCTCGGGCGTGCGCGTCGTCGACGTCGATGGAATGACGACATCCAAAGCGCCGGGTTCGGCCCGCACTCACACCGAATTCACAGTTTGCTGGTCAGACCGCGGCCGGTGGGTCCCCCAGGCGTTCCTCGGTCAGCAGTTTAAGAGCGAGGAAGAAGCGACGGCCTTCTTGGAGGCAAACCGCGAGCAGTTGGAATCAGCACCGGGACTGGTGGGATGATCCCGCAGGTGATGCTTCAGCATCACTGTTCGGTTGGTCCAGATGTCGCCGCACTCGCATATCAATGCATTTGATCATTTCGCGAGGCATTGAGCTCGACAGACCTCGGTAGCGGCTCGATTTGTCGACTGGGTTGATTGATCTGTGTCCCCTGTCGACTTGGCTGTGTGATGGGAAACAACACCACCCAGATCAACAACGACGCCGTCGCCAGCAGCTTGACTCCCATGGTGAGCCGCCCTGGAGACTGCGCCGCTTTGACGGTCCAGGACCACCGACTTCCTTCCCCGAGCGCGACCATCAACGTTCCGACCAGCCAGATCGGCCAGGTGATCACCCCCACGACCACGATCACAGCCATCGCGTGAACAATTAAGAACTCGACGGCGGGAGCCTCGGCCGCGTTTCCGACCATCAAGACGGGACGATCCCCACGGAATCGACACAGCAACAGCGAGTCCAGCACGAGCATCAAAATAAAGAAGGTTCCGGTATAGATCATCTCGCTGGCACGTGGGACGAACAGCGTCGACAGGATTCGAGTCACCAGGAATATCCGCCAAAGCGAAACCATCCCCAGGAACCAGAGTTTGATGATCGCCGCATCGTCCACCGACATCAGGCGCTCAACCGGAATAATAAAGATCCACGCCAGTGGTGCGGTCATCCAGAAGAGACCTAAGAAAACGCGGAATCGCTCCCAATAGTGCCCGTCCGTAGCACCACGCATTCGAGCCACGATCACGACCACCGGGAACAGGACCAGCGACAATGAGATCGTCGTGATCAAAGGAAGTGCAATCAACCACGGGTTCTGCAGCCAGTCGATCCCGTGATATTCCCGGACGAACCCGGCAGAAATCACCAGGACCAAACCCAGCCAGAACGTATCGCGATGCGACGCGATGGCCAGAATCGCAGGGCGTGACCCCAATAGGAAGTGGAACAGCCGACCGATCGTAATATCCGTCGAGTTCGCGGACCCATCGCTCGCGTCGTTTGACGATATTGACGGCAAACGGTTTGACGCCTGAGTTTCAATTTCGTTCATGATTCACTTTCCGAAGGTGATCTCTTGCATCGACCACGTGTAAGCATCTTCGAGCATGAATCAGGCGCAGAACTCTCACGGAAAACCGACCTTGTCGATCAGCGCCGCTGGACGCATTCAATCGACAATCTCTGCGGCCATTTTTGCCGATTTTGATCGACCTGTCGCGGGCGCGACACGGTGGACCGCCGCCAGGAAAAAGCCCGGACGAATCCGTCATTTCGACGAATTCAACCGGGCGATCACTGCGTCGCAATTACTGCTCACAGTCGCACGTTGCGACCAATGTACCAGCCGATTCCCATCGCGATCAAAACGGCAGGAAGCGGATTGCTGCGAATGGCTGCGGACAAGTCGTCGCTCAAGCCGCTCAACCCCTGCTCCTGCAGATAGTCGCCCCCTCGGCGAACCTTGTTCACAACCGCCTGAGACGCATTACCCAGCATTCCGTCCTGCGGAAGCTGTTGAGCGATTCGATCGCCCAAAGCGTTGACGCCAGCACCCGCTTGCGCTACCAGGTCGTCCGCTTTCTGACTGATCGTCGCTCCGATGGCGGCAGCCGCGTGACTGGCCACTTCACTCGCGCACATCGCCGCTTCGCCGGCAGACGACTTCGCCTGATTCGCCCAGTCCGACGCTTGCGACCATTCCTTCTTATTGGACGGAACAGGACCAGATTGAGCCATGATTGATACTCCTCATCGGAAAGTTCGTGATGCCGATTCCTGCGTTTGCTGGATCGGCTTGAGCCGCCAACGATCATGCAATTCGCGCACCGTTGTGACTTGCAGATCACATCTTCGAGCGAAGGCATTTCACGTGCCGAATCGACAAGCTCGTTGAGAATCTGGCAGTTTCTGGCGTCCCGCGGTCCGACAACTCCTATTTGGTCGGTGTCCACTCATGGCGAGCGCTTTCGTTTCAGCCAAACCCATGCGCAATGATCGCCACCTGTTGTTTGAACGGCCGTCGCAGAGGAACAGGCTGACTGATGATCGAAGCCGATCAATCCCTGCAATTGGCCCCTTCGACCTTGTCGATCGAAGAACGCGCAACGGACGCGGGAAACGCGCGATGACTCGGCAATGGCAAATAAAAGCCTATTTCAAAACGATTCTGCGCGGTATTTCTCGTCGAACTGTCAGCGCAGTGTCGTTCGCGCCCACTCGATCTGTGGATCGACACGGGATTTGTGAACAGGCCACTCAGCGACGGAACGAAGACGATGCGACGACCGAGAATCGGCGACCCGCGCATTCCTTGATCAAACTGGCATCGTGTTTGCTTAAGCCCCGATCAGGGTCCATCACCATCTAGATTCAAGAAAGCGTATACCATGACACGATTCATCGCCGCCGTCGCCGTTTGCTCATCACTCTTCATCAGTGCTGGTTGCTCACAGCAGTCCACTGCCACTAAGAAAGAAGAGATCAAGACACCGGGCGGAACCACCACCGTCACCACCAAGACCGACGTCGAAAAGACCGGCGATCACAAAGACAAATAAATTCCTCGCCACGCCTCGCTTCGGCTCGGGGGGGGACCA
>CBIHQO010000388.1:0-6486 GCA_966211735.1 uncultured Schlesneria sp. | reverse complement strand
GTTTGATATCGCGGTGGACGATGTTTTGTTCGTACGCATGCTGCAGCGCCGCCGCCACCTGCTTGATGACTTCGATCGAGCGACGCACGGGAACAACCCCGCGACGCGAGACCATCTCAAACAGATCGCGACCTTCGACATATTCCATAGCGATGTAGAGATAGCCGTCGGCTTCGCCACTGTCGTAGACGGCCACAATATTCGGATGTCGCAACTGGGCAGCGGCTTGAGCCTCGGCCCGGAATCGTCGCACCAGGATCGGGTTTTCGGCCTTGTCGCGCGCCAACACTTTCAGCGCGACAACTCTTTTTAGCTCAGTGTCACGTGCGAGGAAAACAGTCCCCATCCCGCCGGCACCGATTTTCTTATCGATGCTGTATTTGCCCAAACGCTTCAATTCAGACAGCGCGGGCGCAGCACCCGTTCCAGCAGGCGTTCTGACCGCAGCTTTATCATCCGCAGTCATCGCGGACCTCAAAACGAACTCGGAAATAGATCGTCGGTGGTCGAAACCACCAAGTGGCATCGACCTGACACGTGATGGGCGTAAACCAAGCCGACAAAGACAGTAACATAACGATCGACTGGGTGGAATTCAGACTCAGCCCAAGTCCGGATTATTCGCGTCGTTGCATTGCCAGAGCGAGGCCGAGACCGCCACGCAACATTACCCAACCGTTATTCTCTCGCACTTTACGTCGCGTCTCTGCGTCTGCCGTCGTCTCGGGAACAAGATTCCTGGATGACGGTGCGCGATCCTGCTCGCCGTCGTCACGACGGGTGACACTGGCGACCGCATGCGTTGCCAGTGTCTTACCGAAGTGGTTGAGAGCCAACGATGAGTGGCGACGCGAATTGTTACGCAGGCTCCTGCTCCGATTCGAGCGATTGCAGTGACGCAACGACACTGGCAGCCTTGCGCGGCCGCAGGGGCACCCAAACCAAATCCAAAACAACCATCCTCGCGAATGGACATTTGGGTCCCACATGGCGGCCGTTATTTGGGGCGCTGGATTCCCGCCGGCACGGGAATGACGGTCGGAGCAACGGGCGTGGCGGCAGAAGCAACGGGAATGACTACGCGAGCGAACGGAGCGATGTCGGGTTCGGTCTCGCCTGCCGCAAACGGAATGTCACGTCGACCGGGCAAATGCGGCTGCGGCCGTGTTTCGGTTGCGCGAGTGGTCGGTCCGAGCCAGTTGACGCACAGGATCGGGCTGGAGGGTCTGCCGCAATGCGTCGGCTTGCAATGGCTTCAGCAGGAGATTGCTGACCCCCAATTCGGTGCAGCGGAGGACACGCTCGGGCGTCATGTCGCTGGTCACGGCAATCAACAGTTTGCTCTTCCCCATTCGGTCAGGCGGCAGCAGTCGCAGCGCTTCGAGCGTGTCGTAGCCTTCGTCCTCGGGAAGATCGATGTCGACGACGACGACCGAATAGTGATACAACATCACCGAGTAGTATGTGCGTGGTCCATTGGGAACCACATCGACGCAATATCCTTCGTGCTCCAATGCGGTGACGGCCTTCGCTTGTTGAAGCGGATTGCGCATCAGCAGCACGGCGCGCTTTCCAACGACGGCCACGTCTTCCGGAGGCTGCTGTTCGCCGAGTGGGATCGGCTGATCAGCGCGCTCTTGAACTTCTGGTGTGACCGATGGCAAATCGATGAGGTGCATGAGATGTTGAGCCTGCTGGCGGAGTCCCTGCCAGTGCGATTGCCAAGCTTTTGTCATACTCGAATCTGCGGGACGACTGGCGAACTTCAAGATGGCGGTGCCGTGCGTGGCAACATCGCGTCGCAGCGACAGTAATTCTCGAGACAGTTGCCGCTGTGCGCCTTCGGCGACTTTGCATCGGTCCGTCAAGGTGGCGACTTCTCGTTGCAAGGTCATTGTCGCTTCAATCAGTTCAACTGTGGCCTCGTCGTACTTTGACTGCAGCATCGTCTCCAAAGCCTCGACGGCCTCGTCTTTGTCGCAATTGGAAGCAAGCGCCTGGCGATCAAGGACCACGAAGGCCAGCAAAAACGCGGTTTCGCCAATCATCCAGGTCGTCCAGATCAAATACGTGGTCAGATGCGATGGGTCATCGACGGGCAAAGGTGGAACCATGCCGCTGCTGACCATGAACACGTGTGCCGACAAGGAGGCCAGGACTGTCGTCAAGAGAACCGCCACATCACGATACAGTGACAGGATAACCAGCCAGGCAAAGAGGTGGAGATGACTCTCGGGGCCCCCTCCGGACGCATACCACAACAGCGAGGAAATCACGGCTTCTGATGCCACGATCGTCCAACGCGTTTGGATGCGACCCGGCCAGCGCAGAATCATGCCGAGTTGCACGAGGCTGAGCGCACCGATGGCAAGGACGGCGATGGACAGCAGGTCGAGACGAGGGTGATTAGCTTGATTTGCAACTGCGACGCTGGCGAATAACGTGACCGTCCATTGAGCAAGCAGAACCCAGAAGATACGGGCATCGGCTTGTTCGCGCAACCCCAGCATGCCACTTTGGAATCGATTAGACGCCGATGTTGTCGCCGATCGTGACTGCATGGTTTCGCTCTCGGATGGGAAATCCCACTGGGGCCATCCAGGGGGCGACGCAATTCGAAATGATTACTCCGATCGTCCGCCAGTAACATAGCACTCAGTTATCGTCAGTGCCGGAACAAGACCGTCTCGAAATCACCCACATTCAGGCCGATTATATTGGTTGCAACGGTTATGCAACCTCGGCTTGGTAACCGGTTGACCGACGGTCACTGTAATGGAATCGGCCATTGCATCCCGCAAGTGATTCCACCATCCACATAGATGACCTGTCCGGTCATGTAGCTCGAGGCGTCGCTTGCTAAAAAAATGGCCGCGCCAATCATGTCTTCGGGCCTGCCTAACCTTCGCAGCGGGGTATTCGCCTGGCCCCAGGCCTGCATCGTGGGGTCAGACCACAGCTTGTTTGTCAGGTCGGTCAGGATGAAGCCGGGGGCGATGGCGTTGACGCGGATTCCGTGATCACCCCACTCCGATCCCATACCCCGAGTCATCATCCCCAGGCCGGCCTTGCTCATCGCGTAGGGGAGCACGCCTTTCAGTGGTGCGAACGTGTTCAGCGAGTCAATGTTGACGATCGTGCCGCCGGTTCCCTGAGAAATCATCTGCCGGCCAACCGCCTGCGCGACCAGGAACGCCCCCTTCACGTTGATGTTCGTAATGTAGTCGTATTCCTCGACGGTGTAATCTTCAACTCGCTTGCGAATGTTGACGCCCGCGACGTTGAGCAACGAATCGATTCGTCCGGCCTTGGCGACGACCGCTTCGATCATTGGGGGGATCGTCTCTGGCTTGGAGACGTCGCACTCGACGAATTCGACAGGATGCTGACCCGAAGAAATCTCGCTGGCGGTCGCTTCCAGAGAGGCGGCATCACGACCCGTGATCACCACGCGCGCCCCGCGTTTGACGAAGCCTTCGGCCAGCGCGCGCCCAATGCCGCGACTGCCGCCTGAAACCAGCACAACTTTGTCGCTCACCGAAAACAGTTGATCAGACACCACATCCCTTTCAAGTGTGAGATTGTTCATTGCAAAGTAGGGTGCGTGCAGTCTTCGGAACGCACCATGATCTCGCGATTCACCTTGAGTAACGTTCGTGGTCTGTTCCGAAGACTGCACACACCCTACAGGGGGCGGGTGAATCGTAAAAGTCTCGACTTCCTCGACTTGATCGCGACATCCGATAAGATCCTGACACAATCGCAGATGCGTGTTTCCAGGAATTGATCCGTTCATGTCGTTGCAGATCCTGATCATCGGGCAGACAAATCGCGCCGAGGCGCAATCGTTGATGGAGTGGATTCCGGCGACGCTGCACGGCGCACAATTCACGCAGCATCTCGGCATGGAGCAGGCGATTGTCGAGCTTGCCAGGACGCAGCAGATCCCTGACCTGATCGTCGTGATTCAAAGCCATCTGGACGAATACTGTCAGCGGGATATTGACGAGCTCGGTCGTCTCGCGCCACTGGCGCGATGGGTCGTCTGCAGCGGTGCGTGGTGCGAATCGGAGGGGCGAACTCGAAATCTCTGGCCGCTAGCGGTACGAGTGCCACTACGATCCGCCCCGCTACGCCTGCTAGATGAATGGCGAATGCTGTCTGGTGAGAATGTGAAACCGCTCCCCTTGTCGGGTTCGCGCGAGGAAGCGTTTGATGCCGATCACGGCCCGCTCCATCAAGTAGTGTCGGCGATTGCGGTGCTCGTCGATTCTCCTGACGCGGAGTACGCCCGGTATCTTCGCGAACTGTTGGTGGAGAGCGGTCACGCGGTTATTGCTAACGGCGCGAGCGGCGATCCGTCACCAAAGGTCATTTTGTGTGATCTCGATCCTTGGGGGCCAGCGCGCCAGCAACGTGCGGAACATCTGCAAGCACGATATCCGCACGCGCAGCTCGTAGGCTTGATGAGCAGGCCCGAGGTCGAAGTTGTCGATGACTATCCGGTCATTCCCAAGCTAGGAAGTCAGCAGCAAATCCTGGATGCGATTCTCCAGGCGATTGCTGACTGACTCAGTCGCCGAGAGTTCGAAAGACACCGCCGGTGCGGACGCGACCGCGGCCTGAACTCAGAATGACGGTTTGAAAAACCGTCCTACAGAAGAATTCAGGCAGCGGCTACTTGGTCCCGCGTTGGACTTCCATCAGACCGTTGGGTTTGTAGGTTCGACCACTTCCGGATTGCGCAACACGCTGTGTTGGTGCCCGTAGCAGAAATAAATCACCAGCCCCAGGGCCATCCAAAGGACGAGTCGTACCCAGTTCGCGGCAGGAAGCGAGAACATCAGCATCGAACAGCACAGGATTCCCAGGATGGGAACCAACGGCACGAGCGGGCAGCGGAAGGGGCGAGGTGCGTCAGGGTTCGTCCTGCGCATGATCAGGACTGCGGCGCACACGATCACGAATGCGAACAGCGTTCCGATGTTCGTTAAGTGCAACAGGGCGTCAATCGGCAGGAAGCCCGCCAGCAGTGCTACGAATAAGCCGATGGCCATCGTGCTTTTCCATGGCGTCCGATACTTCGGATGAATGTCCGCGAAAAATGACTTCGGAACCAAACCATCCCGCGCCATCGCCAGGAAGACGCGTGGGGCACTCAGCATCATCACCAGCAGGACCGATGTCATTCCGGCCACCCCGGCGGACGCGATAATGGCTTCGGCCCAAGGGAGGTGAACGTGATGAAACGCCATCGAGACACCTGCGTTGACGTCAATCTGGTCGTACTTCACCATTCCGGTCAGCACGGCGACCACCATGACGTACAGAATCGTACAGAGGACCAGCGATGCGATGATTCCAATCGGCACGTCGCGCTGCGGATTCTTGGCTTCTTCGGCGTGTGTTGAGACCGAGTCAAAACCAATATAAGCGAAAAAGATAATCGCGGACCCCGCCAGCATTCCCAGCGGCTCATGGCTTTTCTCGTCCATTTGGCCGGCGACGTGGAATCCCATCACATTCAGGCCAGTCCAGCCGTAGGGGGCAAAGGGGATCCAGTTGGATGGCTGAATGTAGAACGCGCCGACCAGAATCACGAAGACCACGGCCGCGACTTTGATGAAGACCATCGTGGCGTTGAAGCCAGCGCTTTCTGAGATCCCTTTGACCAGGATCGCGGTCATGATGGCCACAATGATCACTGCGGGAAGATTGAACAGCGATCCCGTCAAGATGTAATCACCGTTCTGGTAGACAACGGTGGCTCGATTGCATATCTCCGGGATGTGCCAGCCGACTTTCTTCAGGACCTCCTGAAAATAACTGGACCAGCCGTTCGCCACCGTGGCCGCCCCGACGGCGTATTCCAGGATCAGGTCCCAGCCGATGATCCAGGCGAAGAGTTCGCCCATCGTGACGTAAGCGTAGGTGTAAGCGCTGCCGGCGACCGGCGCCATCGAGGCAAATTCGGCATAGCACAAGGCGGCGAAGATGCAGGTGATTCCCGCGACGACGTACGAGATCATGAGCGCCGGACCAGCCACATCGTGAGCCGCCTTCCCCGTCGCCACGAAGATCCCCGACCCGATCACGGCCCCGACGCCTAATGCCGTCAGGTTGACTGGCCCCAGCGTCCGGCGCAGCCGCTGATCTCCTTCCATCTCTTTCAACAGCACGTCCAGCCGTTTACTCGCGAATAACTGACGAAAATTCATCAATAGCCCTTCATCATGCAGGGATCTGGGAAAATCTCGGAATCGAGACGCTTAAGATAAACAAAGCCTCTGAAAATCACAGCTATGGCCGCTGAAATAGGACTTCGCTTTACCGCAGGGGAGAGAAACTGGGCCGGTGTCGGAACTTCGCCTCGTCGGCTCTAAAATCACCGTGCGCGATTCTGCTCGCGAAACGGCGATGTTCGCGATTGGGAGGGTGAGGCTCCTGACGAGCCGCGCCGGGCGATGGACACGCAATAACATGCGC
>CBIHQO010000387.1:0-6486 GCA_966211735.1 uncultured Schlesneria sp. | reverse complement strand
CTGCAGCAGGAAACGACTCCGATCGCCGCGGCCTTCTTTCACAGTGACGACATGGCCTTGGGCTCGATCCCCGCTCTGAAAGGGACGATCCATGAAAAGATGTTGGTCGCGGCCGTCGATGGCCAGAAAGAAGGACTCGACGCCGTCAAGAATGGAGTGCTGGTTGCGACGTCTGTGAATCCCGTCTGCAGTATTCACAAAACGGCATTGGTCCTGGGCCAGTTCTTCGCCAGAAACAAGGAAGCGATGGACAAGGTGCCGCTCGAGGTGATCACCCCCGGCCCGCTGGTGACTCTCGATCACCCACGCAATCTGGAAGCAATGTACTACATGGCCGATCCGACCCACTGCATCATCTGATTGGATGAAGGCCGGTTTACGACAAAACGCCGAATGCATCGAGAACATCGCTCTCGGTACATCCGGCGTTATTTTCTTCGCGTCTTCGCGTGATAACTGGTCGATCAGGACTTTTCGCGCTTCGCTTCCCAGTCGCGGCTTTGGGCCGTGCCGTTGCGTTCGCTTTCGGACTTGCCCTTGATCGTGTCCCCTTCCAGCTTGCCCGTGTACTTGGTGGTGAATTTCTGATTATTCCGCTCGCGAGTGACCGAGAACGAAACCTGACCGTCTTTGAAAGTCCCGTTTTCGATTGCGGTTTCGGTGTTGTTACGTCCGGGCATTGTTCCCGTCAGCTTGTCGCCGTCCAGCTTTAACTTCAGCGTCATCTCGCGAGTCTGATCGTTGAATGTCACCGACCACTTCCAGGTTCCGGTCGGATCAGCTTTTTTGTCTTCGGCACGAACCTGGCTGACTAACCCCAGCACAGCCAACCCCAGCACCAACAGTTCACGCCGTTTCATGTTAACTTCTTTCAGCTGACAGGATTCTCAAGGGCTGCATCGTCACGATGAGTCGCAGATGGCGTTCTTGTACCCGTCCTGCCGCTGGTGCCGCAACAACCTTCAGGTTAGCTAAAGGAAGCAGGAACTGGGGTGGATTGGAGCCAAATGCCTATAAAATGGACCATTGCGACCCTCGAACGCCAAGGGGATTGCCAATGCGTTTCCATTTTCAGGATCAGCGGGTTAAGAGGTTTGCCTGTCAAAAACTGCAGGTCTTGCTAAACTGCGTTTTCCGCACAAGTTCCTGAAGGTTCCCACCTTTCGTTGATTAATTCGGCTGGCAAGTGACGCTGTCCGACAAAATATTCTGATAGACACCGTAGAGAAGGATCGCTCGATGCCGCTCGCTCCGTATGATCCGTGCCCTTGCGGCAGCGGAAAGAAGTTGAAGTTCTGCTGCCAGTCGATCGCCGACGAAATGGATCGCGCCCTGCGACTGATGGACGGCAACCAGCCGCGAATCGCTCTGCAGCAGCTCGAAGTGCTCGCCCGCAAGCACCCCACCAATACCTGGGTCGGCACGACGCGAGCCCTGATCCTGATCGAACTGGGCGAAGCTTCGGCCGCGCGAGATGTCTTGCGGGTCCTGCTGGAGGCAAATCCCGATCACGAATTCTCGATCGTGCTGATGGCCGCGGCGATGATGCAGGCCGAAGGGGTCGACGCCGCGAAGAAGGCCATTCACCGCGCCTTCCAACGGGGAGCCAAAAAGTTTCCTTCGATGGTCAGCGGTCTGGCAGCAACGATGGCCGCCATCCTCGGCCAGCGTCAACGACTGATTGCCGCTCGCGAACATCTGGCCCTGGCACTGCGATTGTCACCAGAAGAGCGTCGGCAGGAACTGTTCGTTCAGTTGCTGGAATTCGACGGCGACAACGGCGTCCCCTATCCGATTCGCGGATCACACGCCTTGCCCGCGATCAATGGCACCGAAGAACAGCAGAAGGAAATCAAGAAGGCCCAGAAGTACGCCGCCGTCGGCTGTTGGAGTACCGCGGCGGACTTGTTCCTGGCTCTGACGAAAACATTGCCTGAATCCGCAGAACTCTGGCATTCGGTGGGCCTCTGCCGTGCCTGGGACGGCGAAGAAGTGACAGCCGCCGAGGCTCTGCATCGAGCTGCTCAGCTCTACGGCGATTTCCCGACCGCCGTCGAATGCGAGACGCTGGCGCAACTGTTCGATCGCTACAACAGCACCGACATCATCGACATCTGCACCTACGAAGCCAAGGTGGAATCGATCGGGCGGCTGCTGACCCTACTGGACGAACAACCTCGGTTCCTGCGATTTCCGGTTCCGAAAAGCTCCGAGAGCGAACCCAACGCTCCCGTCGCTGCGTATCAGATCCTGGACCGCCCCCGGTGGACGGGAACAGACTTCTCGCAGTTGACCTTGGATTCGATGCCGAAGTTTCAGGCTCACATTTCGATCTACGATGCGATCGGTGATTCGCAAGATCCGCCATCACTGTATCTGACCGGAGACCGCGGGGCCGAACTGGAAGATGCCCGGGCGCAACTGGAATCCGCGTCGCAAGGCCAGATCCAATGGAAGGCCGATAAGGCACAGCCTGAAGTCACCGGCGCGGTCCCCGCGGAATCGCAACCGCTGCGTTGGCGCTGGAGTCTGCCTGAGCAGACACCGATTCGTCTCAACCGCGAACTGAAGCAACAGCAGTGGGAACGCATCCTCAACGACGGCTGGCTCAACGCGACTCAGAAGTGCCTGGGCGGGCAATCACCCGCTCAAGCCGCGACGGATCCGCATCATAAAGTGGCCCTCGAAGCCGCCTATTATGTGTTGGATGCCCATTGCCAGCAGCAGTCGTACGACCTGAATCTGAAGGGAGCCCTGGGGCGATTCGGCCTGGAGCCACTGGCCCCGCTGGAAGTCCACGAATCAACGCCGCTCAGCATGCTGTCGGTCATGCAGATGCATCGCCTGCCCATCGAACAGTTGTCGGATGTGCAGTTGGTCTCTGTCGTGAACCGAGCCTTGTTGACTCGTCACGAAGGCTTCCTGTATCGCGTCCTGAAGGCCGCGTTCGAGCGACCTGGCTGCGAAAACGAAATCGATCTGCCTCGCAGCTTGCGAGCCATCGTCGAACTCTGCGCGACTCAAGGCCGTCGTGACGAAGCGTTGCACTGGATCGAAGTCGCTCGCAGCAAGCCGACCGGCAGCAAGTCTCAATTCGAGTACCAATGGAATTGGGATATGACCGAGTTGGCACTGCGTCTGGAAGAGCCCAACGATCCGGCTCTGAAGCCACTGCTCGATCGGTTCGTCCACTTTTATTCGCCGAAGGTTCCGCAGATGCGCGGATACATCGAAAACATGCTCGCGCAGTTCGGCGTCCCTTCGCCATGGGAATCGATCAGCATCGTCGGAGCAGGGGGTATTCCGGCCGGCGGACTCTGGAACCCCGATGCTCCAGCAGCCGCAGAAGCCGGCGCGTCCAAGCTTTGGCTACCAGGCCAGTAAGGTATGAACGACACGCGGACACACGACGAAGCTCTGATGCACCGGGCGTTGGAGCTCGCTCGCCGAGGAACCGGTTATGTCGAACCGAATCCCGCGGTGGGCGCTGTCGTTGCCGATGACCAGGGCCAGATTGTCGGCGAAGGCTGGCACGAACGCTTCGGTGGTCCGCATGCCGAAGTCAACGCCTTGGCCGCCGCCGGTCCCGCCGCCCGCGGAGCCTCGCTCTTCGTCACGCTGGAGCCCTGTTGCCACTTCGGCAAAACGCCTCCTTGCTCGAAGGCCGTCATTGCCGCAGGCGTGCGCCGCGTGGTCATCGCAGCCGCCGATCCCGCCGTCCACGGAGCAGGCAGCGGCGTTGACGAGCTGAAAGCAGCCGGAATCGAGGTCGAAGTGGGCTTGCTGGGCGAGCAAGGTCAGCGGCTGATTGCCCCCTTCACACGCTTGATGACCCGCGGTCTGCCCTGGGTCCACGCGAAGTGGGCGATGACACTCGACGGCAAGATCGCGACGACAACCGGATCGTCTCAATGGATCACGAACCCATCGTCGCGGGCCATCGTGCACGAACTGCGTGGCCGCATGGATGCGATCGTCACCGGGATCGGCACCGCCGTCGCCGATGACCCGTTGCTGACGGCGCGGCCTGCCGGACCACGGACCGCTGCCCGGGTGGTCCTCGATTCGCAATGCCGTCTCTCGATCGATTCGCAACTGGTTCGCAGTGCTTTGGGTGTCCCGCTGCTGGTCATCACCACCGAATTCGCGCCGCACGACCGAGTCGAGAACTTGCGGCAATCGGGCGTCGAAGTGCTGGTCGTCCCTGCATCAGCCCAACGACAACCGGACCTGTTGGAAGTGGCCCGCGAACTCGGACGGCGACGAATGACAAACGTTCTCGTGGAAGCGGGCGGGCAGGTGCTGGGCAGCTTCTTCGATCATGGGCTGGTCAACGAAGTGCACGCCTTCGTCGCCCCGAAGCTGGTCGGCGGACAAAGTGCCCCCTCGCCGATCGGCGGTAACGGCATTGGTTCGATGACACGAGCCCTTCAAGTCAGTTCTCAAGACATTCGGACTCTTGATGGCGATGTCTATCTCCATGGCGACATCACGTCGCCCGCATAATACGCCCCACGCGATCCTCGTTATTTGGATTCGAACGGGGTGCGACCGTCTCGCCTGGGAGGGCGAGGTGGCGAGGCTCCTGCCGAGCCGCTTAGTCTCGGTGCGTTCTCTTAACAAAAGAATCACTCGGCTATTGCCGCGGATCCTAGTGATCGCACCAATGGTTTGATGCGGATGAGCCGAAGCCTGGCGACTCCACGATGCACTTCAGCCATTTCATATCGCAGATATCGCGAATCGTGACGAACATCGACGCGATCTCGGGGGTTCCTTGCCAGGATCCATCACTGAATGAGATGGCCGTATCAGGGAAAACCTGAAACGCGCGCACGACTGCCTGAAATGGTCGCAATACACGGTGACCTGCAGGGGGGCGTCGATGATGTGATTTGCATGAACTGCAGTCCCATCTGCCTGATTTCGATGAATGACTCGGGCCCTATGTCATGCAACTTCGCACGATATCAATAGATACCGCTTGAGGTTTCCCGAAGTTCCGCCTGATTCGACCACGCACTTTGGGACGTGGCACGGTCGTTGCAATCTATGCCCGGCATGGTCACATTATCCCCCCCGCCGATCGCATGGAATTCGATGTCACAGTCGAATGAACCGGACGTTTTCCTTGTTGCCGAAGGTGAAGTCGCACGACAATGGGACTCATTGTTGCGGGTGAATCGCTACGCTCCAAGAATCGTTCGAGCTACTACAGAAATCCCGGAAGAAGGGCCCATCCCGAGCTGTGTGCTGCTGGTTCTCAATTCATCCAGTGAATTGAGTGGCCTGCATGCCTGTGCTCGCTGGCTCTCTCGTGCTGATGATCGTCCGCTGCTCGTCCTGGCCTCATCGCCAGACGTGGGACGCTTGTTGAAAGCACTCTCCAGTGGTCGTGTTGAAGTGGTCGACGCCACTGCCAACTCGGACGAGATCATGGCTCGTGTCACAGGTGCGATTGCCGCCGACGCCGAACGTCTGCGACGTCGTGCCGCCTGGCGCGAAATTGCCGAACGATTCCGTGTCCTCACGGTGAAGGACCGAGCGGTCCTGGACCTGTTGCTGACCGGCCTGCCTAACAAGTCGATCGCGCTGCGTCTGTCCGTGACAGAACGAGCGGTCGAAATGCGGCGAGCCAGCCTGATGAAGAAGCTGCGTGCCAAGTCACATGCCGAGTTGATTCGACTGGTGACTCAGTACGAGGTCTTCGCCAACTTCAACCTGCCATTGCCCATCGAGTAACACCCAGTGCCTTGATCGATTCCGCACTCCCCTCGTGCGGAATCCATTTATCAACAGTCCCCGTTTGCTAATGCCCGGGCCTGACCCTCGCAAGTGGAAGGAACACGATGAGTGTCATCACGTGTCGGTCCAATCAGTTGCGCAAGGCCCGTGAACTCTGGTGGGGACGCTGCAACGATACCTGTTACAACTACGTTGGCGGTACCTCGGGAGCGTGGGAAGTCTCCGAGTTGACAACGTACCGCGGACCACCGCTGGTCCCGGTGTCTCATCTGGAAATCATTAACGGTCCGATGGAGCGGACCCCTTCGAGTGCGACATGGGTCTTCAGCGGATTCGTGCAGAACACTCGCTACGTGTCGCGTGAAGAACTACTGCCGCCAAGTTCACGCCGTGCTTTCACTGCGCCCCCTCCGCGAACCTGCGCCGCGTTGATCCCCTTGCGGCGATCCAAAGAATGGTGGCAGTTGGGTGATGCCGTCCGGCGTGAGATCCAGCAATCTCAACAATCGAGCCTGCGTTACTTAAGCGCCATGGTTCGTCGCTGGCGGCACCGCTTGGACCTGAGCGACCAGTTCGACTGTGTCACCTGGTTCGAATACGAGCCGCAAGATTCTTCTGCCTTCGAAGACCTGCTCGCCGACTGGCGAGCGTCCGAAGAGTGGAAGTACATCGACCGCGAATGCGACATCCGCCTGGTCCACAGTTGTTAGTTCAAGGCGACGCTTTTGGGAGGGCGAGGCT
>CBIHQO010000386.1:0-6504 GCA_966211735.1 uncultured Schlesneria sp. | reverse complement strand
ACGGCCGCTCCGATCCCGACCGAAGTCGGCGGGATCCCGATCGCCGTGACCGAATCGATCACGATGGCCGAGTAACCCTCGCGGTTGCTCCAAGTAGTCACAGCCTCCCAGCGGCTTTTTGTTGTTCTGACATTCTCTCTTCGGAGTTTCATATCATGCGATCTCTTTTGGCTGATGCCGGCACAGGCATGAAAGCGACGAAGGCCCTGCCGAGCGGTGCGGCTGCCACCACGACCGACGCAATCGACCTGGGCAACATCACCGGTGATTTTCGCGCTGACGTGGAATTGCTACTGCAGGCTCCTGCCATGGGTGCGACTCCAATGGCCGACGGCAAAACCATGACCTATGCCGTGATGGGTTCGAACAGCAGCGACCTGAGCGGCCCGGTGATCCTGGCTGACAAACTGCTGGTGCAGACCGGAGCCGGCGGTGTCGGTGTCTCTGCCGCGGAAGCTCGTTGGCGACCCCCGACGAACCTGGCCTATCGATATGTCGGCGTCCGGGCGACCGGCAGCACGACTGGCGATGCCAGCGGCAGCAGCATGACGTTGAAGGCCGTGTTCTGACCAACGCGTAAAACCCGTTGCGAAGGGGTGGCCCTCTGCTTCATCGCGGGGCCACCCCGATTTCCATTCAGCCTCCCACGGAGTTCGATCGATGATCCGCTTCCAGAATGAAAAGCATGTTCCCTATCCCGTCGCTCCCAGTCGTCACTTCAAGCCAGGTCAGACCTGTCGCGAGGACGAGCTGCCCGCCGATTGGCTGCAGAATGCCAAGCAACGCGGCGACGTGGTTGAGTTCGATCCGGACGCCGAAGCAGCGGCTGCCGCGGCCGTGCCACCTAAGCCAGTGAAGCCCAAGGCCGAAGCGAATCCGAAACCAGAACCCAAGCCCAAGGCCGAAGCGAATCCGAAACCAGAACCCAAGCCCAAGGCCGAACCGAAGGGCAAGGGGGCTGCGAAAGAGAAGGCTGCCGAAACAACGGCCGAACCAGCTTCCACGGAGACACCCGAAACGCCAGCGAGCTAACGTCGGTCCAGTCTGTCGATTCTTCCGATAGTCCCAAGGTGCTTAAATGAGCCAACTCGCCGCTGCCATCATCGCCCAGGGACTGACGGGGACCGCTGCCGAGATTGCGGCCGCGTTCGCTGCGGACGTCACGATCAAAGATGATCCGACGCTCTACACCGTGGGGCAATTGGAGGTCGTGTTTGCGGGCGATCTGACCAAGCAACGCCTGGTGATTGGCACGCTTAATACAATGGCGGCCCAGGACGCCCTGGTCGATGCGTATCGGCTGAAGTTCGTCTCCGGGAATGGGCTGCCGTTCAACCTGCCGAACACTCAGGACCTGATCGGCCAGTTGGCTGCCCTGGGCAACTGGCCGTCCGACGTGACGGCCGCGGTCAAAGCGATCGGCATCGAGACCGGTCCCCGCTGGCAGGCCGCAGGCCTCGACGCACTGCCGACTGAGCAAGCGTGTCAGGCCGCGTTGGATCAGATCGCCACGGCCGAATGGTGGGCTCACGTCACGAATGACATCGTTCCCCCGCTGCTGACTGCCAATGCGCCGAAGGCCGAAATTATCACAGCGATCCAGGGGGCGTAATTCGTGGCCATCGTAACACGCTATTTTTCGACTTCTGCAGCCGGGGCCGGTGACGGTACGACCTGGGCAGATCGTGCGCAACTCGTCAACGGATCGACGTGGTCGAGTGTGATCACGGGATTCAATTTTTCGGCGGCAGATACCCTGCTGTGTCTCGTGGGGCCGGGGACACACACGGCCGGAGAAGCACTGGTGACGGGATCGTTTGCGAATCCTCCGACTGTGGTGAATCGGCTATTGATGCATGGATGCGATGCGTCGGGCAATCGACTGTTCCCCGCCAATCTAGGATGGTCGGCGGCACAGCCAGCGTGGGATGCGAGTGGTCTGCCTGTCATCACCACGACAACGAACGTGGCAACCTGGGGCATTCCGAACAGCGTCTTGCGGTTGCTGACATTTACGACCTCTGGTTCAACTTCGTCCGGAATTATTTCCAGCGCCGTGGTGATGGATTGGTGCAACATCGTCAACAACGTCAACGGCGCAAACACGTTTTCAGCGTCCACGACTGTTGGTCGCATTTCCAATTGTCTGTTCACGATGGCCGGAGCGTCATTCCGGTCTGCCGTTGTCGCTCAAGCAGCGACATTCATAACGAACACTAAATTTATCAATACCGGCGGCAGTGGCAGCGGCATTCGCCGGGGGATCGAGCAGACCGGCAGCGGCAGCGGAACGGTCGTGTACGGTTGTTGTATTGTTGGCTTCACGGGGGCTGGTATTGGGACGTCATCGGCAATAGCCACAGGTTGCGTGGCTCAGATCCGCAATTGTGTGATCGCGGGAAATGGGACCGGGATTGCCCTCAACGCCACCGCGTCACAGACCCTGCATCATCATATCGAGGGCTGCCTGATCACGGGCAACACCGTGGCGGGCATCAACGGCCAGACAAACGCGAGTGTCGTCATCACCAGGTCGCGTCTGCGCGACAACAACGCACAGAACATCATCAATGCGACGAACTGCCCCACTGATTGGGATCTGGACACATCAGCCGGAGTGGACGCGACGGAATTCGCCGATTCAGCCAACGGCGACTATCGCGTCAAATACGGCTCGTTGATCTGGGGTAAGGGCTACGGCGTCAGTGATCAGCCAGGCGGCTTTCAGCCACTTGTCGGAGGCCTCGTCATATGAGCGGCTATGTCGGAGATTTCGCAATCGGTGCGTCTGTCACTCTGGAGTTTAATACTCAGAATCCAGACGGGTCGGCTATCACACTGGCCGGTACGCCCGTGGTGTCTGTCTACAAGCAAGGGAGCACAACGGAGGTCACAACCGGTGTCACGTTGACGGTCGACTACGATTCTCGCACGGGCAATCATCGCGTTGTGATCGACACATCGAGTGATGGCGCTTTCTATGCCGCCGGAAATGACTTCTTCGCGAAGTTGGCGGCCGGGACTGTCGGTGATATCAGCGTGGCGGGAAAGCCGGTCGGTCACTTCAGCCTGCAGAATCGATACCTCACGCTGGCGACGATCGCGGCCGCAGTGTGGGGAGCTCTCACCGCTGGTATTACGACAGCCAACTCGATCGGAAAGCGGATTCTCGATTTCGTGACGACTCTGGTCTACGTCGCTCCGACGACGCCGCCGACTGTGTCTGAGTTCTTGACCGGCCTGCTAGTCGACGGCCCAACCAACAAACTGAAGGTCAACGCCGATCACTCGGTAAACTCGCTGACTACCGTCGACACTCAGGCGATCGCGGACGCCGTTGTCCAAGCCCTGACCGAAAGTGGTGTCACTGTCGACGAGGACAGCCAGGCCGCGATTGTGACAGGCGTAGCCTCGGCCCTGGCGACGGCGAAGACGTTGGTTCTTCGCAGGCCTCCGGTCAATCAGGACCTGATCGAGTTGACTGTCGGTGACAGTTACTACTCGGCTGATGGCAACGCCCTGGAGTGGACGCTGAACGATGGCACGCTGCCGTCGTTTGTCGATGCGATTGTCGGACTCTACCTCGACCCGACTGGTACCGAGGGTGAAGCCCTGGAGTTGCTGAAAGAGGGGTCTGTCGTGACCGCGACTGGAAGTACTCGAGTACTTCGCGTCGAACTGGATCCGGCCGACTTTGCGGACCTGCCGCTCGATACCCAAATGAAGGCCGAAGTGAAGGTCACATTGAGCAGCCGTGTGGTCACCCGCGTGAAAGCGGTCTGCGTGGTTTCGGCCTAAAGGAATCGTTGTGTCTCAGACCGAAGCCCATATCAATCTGCTGCAGCTGACCAACGGCGTCGAAGTGACCATTCGCCGCGGGCCTCAGCTTTGCAAACTGATCGCTGTGCCGGCTGCCAGCAAAACGAACCTGGTGGGCAAAGATGGATCGTTCACAACGATCACGATCGCCGACTGGTTGATCCTGGTCTCGGAATTCACTCTGGAACCGCGGCAGCCGCAGAAGGGCGATGAGTACTCAATCGGCAGCGATAAGTACCTGTGCGGCCATCCCGATTCGAAGCAACCTGCGTTTCGCAACTTCAACCAGCTCGATCGGCCTGCTGTGGCCTGGCGAGTGCACTCAATCCCACGGTAACCCATGCCAGTCTCCGCATCGATCACTGCACTGCAAGAGGGACTACTCGCGGCCATCGAGACGGCTGCCGCGGGCGGTGCGTTCGCGCTGCCGTTCAACGTCCAGATCGCGGACTCCGCCGCGGCCGTGCCACCAGCTCCCGAAGAGCCGATGGACGTGCAGATCGCGTTCAAGGGGTCGGCGACATTAGCCAGGTCCTCGACGCGGGTCCTGGAACAGGCCCTGGTCGATATCGATCTCACGTATCGGCATCCGGACAGCGACCAGGGGAACCTGGACACGTGCCACCTGGTAGCCGAGCAGTTGCGGGATCTCCTATGTGCGTTCCAGGCCGATGGGTCGCGAGTTGATCAATTGATCGTCGCCGAGCCGTTTGACGAAGACCAGGCGATGCAGGGGGTTTACTCTCACAAGTTGACTTTGGACTGTGACGTCCTTCGCCTGGTGCACACTCAGACCGCTCCGGAAGTGGATCCCGACGCGTCTCCGCGGTTGTCTGCCATTCGGGGGGCTGTGTGGGATTCGATCAACAACTGGACGCCGCTAGCAGACGTATGGACTCGCAAGTTCCAGGACTCGATCGACGTCGAGGAGTTGGCGTTGCACGATCCCGGGCTGGCAGACTTGCCCGCGATCGCTGTGAGCTGGGGAAACGTCGGTCAGAACTGGTGGACGCATCGCGAGCAGAAGTGGCCGGCGTCGTTGAACGTCGTGTTCTGGCTGCCGGCTCATCAGATCGAAATTGCCGAGTGGCGAACGCAACAGATCGTCCAGGCCCTCTATCGAGCGTCGGCAGCTCCTGGACCGAATCAGGTGACCTACTTGAAGGCGGCGACGGGATATCCGCCTGAAAAGTACACGCAAGTGATCGAACCCGTGGAACTGGGCCGCGGTCAGAACAAGGCGCTTCGTGGAACGATCGCCTTCACTCTGCCGGCCAGCTTCCAACCGTACGACTGACTTTTTGTATGACAATTAATTCCATGTCGAAAGGATTCGATCATGCCTGAAGTTTCCCCACTGTTCGGCAATTTGAGCTATCTGCAGGTCACTGAAGAGACGGAGGCCTGGGCGACGCTCGACGCAGAGCCGGTGTATGTCTTCGCACCGGTGACATCCTTCGGGATGGAGGAGCAAGAGCGAATCCGCACGGGCCAGGTCTATGCCGGCCTGCAGTCGGAAGCCTATCAGCAACGGCAACGCGATGTGACCAAAGGGGCCATCGTCACTCCCCTGTACGGCTGGCGGCCAGGAGAACTCTCGACATCGCTGGCCGAATTCTGGTTGGGTTGGGCGGCCGGGGAGCGGGGCGTCAAACTGCCGACGTCGCGATCGATGGAGTGGGCTCGCGAGGATGAAGCCAACGAACGACACCTGGGAGTCCGCGTCAACGGGTTCACCCTGGAAGGGGGGCCCGATGGGATCAGCCTGTCGATCGACTGCATCGGCCGGAATGCCGAGGACTTCGCGACTGCTCAATCGGTGCCAGATGACATGCTGGAGCTGGTTGAGTTCCTGTTCGACGATTCGGTCGTTTGCACGCTGAACAGCATCGCGACGAACATCAGCAAGTTTTCCTGGTCGGTGCAACGGCCACTGACACCCAACTATGAAAACGCTGTCTTCATCACAGGCCTGCCCGCCGGCCAGCGATGGGTCGAGACGTTCAGTGTCACCAAAAAGAAGGTCGATGCGACCTGGCAGACTCGGGGCCGCAATGGCACGAAGTTCGAATGTCCGCTGGTCCTGTCGCTGAAGGGACTGCACCAGGGAACCGGAGTGACCGGCAACTATGCCAAGGCGACGATCACGATGCCGCGGCTGTCGCTGTCGACTGTCAAGGAACAGGGATCTCCGAACGAGTTGACCGAGGAGCTGACGTTCAAGGTCCTGAAGCCTCAGACGTCGTCGCCGGCGAGTGCTGTCGCCTGGTCGGAGGTGTAATGCCGTTTCGCGTCGATTCGAACATCGGCCAGATTCGGGACGCGGTGTCTGGCCAACGCGAGCGATTCCCGGCGCTGCGGGACAAGGTGCTGCAGCGATCGGGTTTTTACCTACTCGCCCAACAGAAAGCCCACTTCGACGCCCTGGTGAAGACCGGGACGTCGAACGGGGTGACCTGGCCACGTCCTGCGGAGTCCACTCTCCGCAAACGCCAGGCGTTGGCTCGACGCGGTCTGCTGGCGAATGCGGATCCTGAAAACGTCGGCGTCGAGTCCGGCCGACTCGCCCGGGGCTTCCGATTCCGGGTCCGTGGCAACCGCGTGCTGTTGGTGAACATCACGCCATACGCCGGAGCCTTCTCCGTCCGCCGACCGATTTTTCCGCCCTCAGTTCCAGCAGCCTGG
>CBIHQO010000385.1:0-6523 GCA_966211735.1 uncultured Schlesneria sp. | reverse complement strand
GATCGATCGAGCCGCATGGCGTGCCGGAGCCGTCGCCTTCGTCACGCTGCTGGCGTGCTACATCAGCGGCCACTTCTTCGCGGCTGAACATATTGATAGTAACCGGCACGACATTACCTTCCTCAGATCGGTTCGGCAGCGGGTCGAATCAGATCAACTGCCAATTCTCGTCGACATGAGCGCCAATTCGTTTCATGGATTGATGGGTCTGTTCTACATGCCCGACGATGCCATCCTGCTGCACAACCCAAGCTTCCTCGGTGCAGCCGAGATCACGGCTCCCGAAGTTTTCGTCATCGCAATGGAATCGCTGAAGGGCGAGATCGCGGCCTGGGGTACCGTGGAAGCGCTCGAAACCAGTAAACGAATTCCTCGTGCTCGAACATCGAAAGACAAACTGACGTTATTCCGATTGAAGTTTGACGAGAACATCGCGCGACTTCCCGCTCACAACATTCGCGTCACCCCGATGCAGGCGATGAACCGCGCCGCCGGACCATTCTTGTCGCCGAAGCTGGCGGAAAAGCTGGAAGTCGGCACGACGAAATAATCTCTATGGCAGAGGCGAATGCAGTACCGGCGGAGTGCTGCATTTCGCCTATTGGTGCGCATCGCCAATGTCGTCGAACCAGACTGTCGAAGGCGTGAGCAGCATCCATTGCCAAATCGGTTGCGCCGCGTCAGGATTCTCGCCAGTCTTCACTCTTGGAAAGAACACCATGCTGACACTCGAGAGATTTTCGTTTGGCGTCGGAGACCGGTTCGCTCATCAGGCCAAGGCGCAACTGCGGGCCTTTCAAATGCTGGCGAAGGACGGCGTCGACGTCGTGCCGGTCTGGAACAAGTCGAATCGCGAGCACACCTTTATCGGGTCTGAGCCACAAAGTGTCTTCGACGCCGCTCAAGCGGCCGTCAAAGAGCTGAACTGGACGTCGGGCTGGCATATCGATGCCGACCACATCCGGCTGGAAACAGTTGACCGCTTCATGAGTTGCTCTGATTTCTTCACGATCGATGTGGCTGATTCAATCGGGAAGCCCGCTGCCGCGAGCGACGTGCAGCAATTTGTCGCGAAACATCCCGAATTGGTCGGCAGCCTCAGCATCCCAGGTATCAGTGCTCCGTTGACCATTACTCGACAAGAAGTCGAACGAGTTGCAGCAAAGTACCTGTTGGCTGTCCAGGATGCCGGAAAGATCTATCGCTATATCGCGGCGGCGAAAGGTGAATCAAAGATCATCGCGGAAGTCTCGATGGACGAGACCGACGCGCCGCAGACGCCGCACGAACTGCTGATCATCCTCGCCGCGCTCGCCGACGAGAAAGTGCGGCTGCAAACGATCGCACCGAAGTTCACCGGCCGATTTAACAAGGGGGTCGATTACGTCGGCGATCTTGTTCAATTCGAAAAGGAATTTAACGACGATCTGGCAGTGATCGCGCAAGCGGTAAAGCAATACGGGCTGCCAGCCAATCTGAAGCTCAGTGTTCACAGCGGCAGCGACAAGTTCAGCATCTACCCGATCATTCGCAAAGCGTTGCAGCGCACCGGTGCTGGACTGCATGTGAAGACGGCCGGGACGACCTGGCTGGAAGAACTAATCGGCCTGTCCGAAGCGGGAGGCGATGGACTGGCCCTCGCCAAAGAAATTTATGCGTACGCCCTGGAACACGTCGACGAATTGTGTGCACCCTATGCGAGTGTGATCGATATCGATCGGGCCAAACTACCAAGCGTCTCCACCGTCAACAGTTGGACCGGGCCGCAATTGGCAAGCGCGTTGCGGCATATTCCGAATCATCCGGAATTCAACGCCAACGTCCGTCAGTTGCTGCACGTTTCCTTCAAGATCGCTGCGAAGGCGGGTACTCGCTATGCCGACTTGTTGAAGGCGAACGAAGCAATCGTCGCCAAGCAGGTCACAGAGAACATCTACGAACGTCATATGCGGCCGTTGTTCATTGGATAATCGCCGTCGAGGCACCGCACAGGACTTCGTTCCGTTTCAGGGAAGCCAATATGCAAACTCGCACGCTCGGCAAGACAGGTCTCGAACTTCCGATCCTTAGCTTTGGTGCTTCGTCACTAGGCCAGGAATTTCGTAGCGTGCAGTTGGAAGACGCATTGCAAAGCGTACGAGTGGCTCTGGATTGTGGCCTGAACTTCATCGACACGTCGCCGTTCTACGGTCGTGGAATGAGCGAAGTGATGCTCGGCATCGCCTTGCGTGGCGTCCCGCGCGACAGCTACACCTTATGCACCAAACTCGGGCGTTACGACCTGAGCCATTTTGATTTCAGCGCGAAGCGTGTCGCCGAGAGCGTCGATGTCAGCTTGCATCGCCTGGGGACAGATCACCTCGACATTATCCTGTGCCATGACATCGAGTTTGTGCCGATGCAGCAGATCGTCGACGTGACGATTCCGGCACTCCGCAAGATTCAGCAATCGGGCAAGGTGCGGTTCATCGGCTTCAGCGGCTACCCGCAGAAGATCTTCCGCTTCATCTGTGACCAGACGGATGTGGACTGCGTGCTGTCGTACAACCAGTACACCCTGCAGAACACGCGGTTCGTCGATGAATCGGTTCCGTATTTGAAGGCTAAGGGCGTCGGTGTGATGAATGCGGGTCCGTTCAGCGCCCGCCTGCTGACGAACGCACCGCTGCCGGCCTGGCTGAAAGAACCGGAAGCAGTGAAAGATGCTGCTCGACGCGCGGCAGCCCTGTGCGCCAAGCACGGCGTCGACATCGCGAAGCTCGCCGTTCAGTTTTCGTGTGCTCATCCCGATGTCGCCACCACTGTCGCCGGCAGCGCGAATCCGAACAACATTCGCAACTGGGCTCAATGGCTCGCCGAACCGATTGACGAGCAACTGCTGCGTGACGTGCAGGCCATTTTTGCGCCCGTCAAAAACCTGGGCCACGCCGAAGGGCTGCCGGAAAACAATTGAGTGAAATCGGTGCCGAACTTGGTCGCAGTAATCCGGATAACTGATGCGCCTCGTTAGTCTCATTTCAGACAAATGGAACGTAGAGGACCAATAGGACTGGCTCCAAGAGATCGATGAGCCTTCTTACACCGCCGCCTCTTTGCGGGCCGCTCGCCAATCGGCGAACCACTGGATGACGTAGAAGAATACGGGGGTCAGCAGGATCCCGAACATCGTGACCCCCAGCATCCCCGCGAACACGGCGACTCCCAGCGTGCGTCGCATTTCGGCACCAGCACCTTGACCGACCATCAATGGGACCACGCCTAAAATGAACGCGAACGAGGTCATGATGATCGGTCGCAGCCGCAGTTGGCACGCATCCAAGGTTGCCTGAAAACGATCGACGCCTGCCTCGTGCCGTGAGCGTGCGAATTCGACGATCAAGATCGCGTTCTTACACGCCAAGCCGACCAGCACGACGAAGCCGATTTGCGTGAAAATATTGATGTCCATATTGGCGAACAGCACACCGGCAATGGAACAGAGCAAACACATCGGCACCACCAGGATGACAGCCAGTGGCAAGGCCCAGCTTTCGTATTGCGCTGCGAGTACGAGGAACACGAGCACCACGGCCAATAGGAACGCGTACATGGCCGTATTACCGGCCTGCAACTGAAGCAGCGCCAACTCGGTCCATTCCGATCGCATTCCCTGAACCAGTCCTTTGTTGGAAATGTCCTCCATCAGTTTAATCGCCTGGCCAGAACTGGTTCCTGCGCCCGCGTTCGCATTGATCACCGCGGACGAGTAGAGATTGTATCGCAGGAGCATCACCGGTCCCGTCGTTTCTCGGACGGTGGCCACTGACGACAATGGCACCATTTCTCCATGAGAATTGCGCACCTTCAGTCGCCTTAGATCGTCGGTCTTCATGCGGAACTTCGAGTCGGCCTGGACGTTAACCTGCCACGTACGACCGAAGCGATTGAAGTCGTTCACGTAGAGCGACCCGAAGTGGACCTGCAGAGTATTGAAGAGCTCCGCAATGGAAACTCCCATCGTCTTCGCGGCGGCGCGATCGATATCGAGATACAACCAAGGCGTATCGGCGCGGAAACTGGTGAACAGGCCGCGCAGCCCGGGTTCGCGATTTGCCTCATCGACGATCTGCTGGCTGACATCTTCCAGCGTGCTCAACCCATTGTCGCCGCGATCTTCAATCACAATCTTGAAACCGCCTGCGGTCCCCAGTCCGTCGACAGGCGGGGCACCGAAGACGTTGATCATCCCGTCGGCGATCTGTGCGTCGAATTGCTCCTTCAACCCCTCGGCAATGATATCCGCCGTCAAGCCGTGATGGGCTCGACTGTGGAAATCTTTCAGCATGACATACATCGTGCCGAAGTTCGGAGCATTCGCCCCCAGCAGGATCGACTGTCCGGCAATGGCCATCGTATGGTCCACGCCATCTGCCTTCCCCGCGATCGCTTCCAGCTTCACCATAACTTGATTGGTTCGATCAAGTGATGCGGAATCCGGAAGCTGCACGTTCACCAGCAGATATCCCTTGTCCTGCGACGGAATGAAGCCTGTCGGAGTCTTTTGAAAGAGATCGTACGTCAGATAGAGCAGCCCGCCGTAGAGCAACAAGACCAACGCACTGCCGCGCATCATCACGGCGACAGTTCCCACATAACCAGTCGTCACTGCTGAGAACGCATAGTTGAAGATGCGGAAGAACCACCCCAATAGTCTGTTGATCAACCCCGCCGTCAGCCAAGCGACAGTCGCACCGATCGCAGCGCAAATCCAGGGAAGCATTGTCACGACATTGGGGGAAAGTGTTGCGACTGAATCGGCAAACTGTGTTGTGAGCCAGGGAGCGAGGTTCGCATACCCGAGCCAGGCCCCGACAATCATCAATCCAAACCGAGGCAGCGCATCTCCATGTCCATGCGTCTTCGGCTTGAGCAACAACGTCGCCAGCGCGGGACTCAGCGTCAGCGAATTGAACGCCGAAATGAGCGTGGAGATTGCGATCGTGATGGCGAATTGCCTGAAAAACTGACCCACGATCCCGGAAATAAACGCACAAGGTATGAACACAGCCGTCAGCACCAACCCCACGGCGACAACGGGCCCCGACACTTCGTCCATTGCGCGGATCGCCGCGTCACGAGGTGACAGCCCCTCCTCGATATGATGCTCCACCGCTTCGACCACGACGATAGCGTCGTCGACGACGATCCCAATCGCCAGCACCAGACCGAACAGAGTCAACGTATTCAAGCTGAAACCGACCGCCAGCATCGCCGCGAAGGTCCCCACGACTGCGACGGGAACGGCGACCAGCGGAATGATGGCGGCTCGCCATCCCTGCAGGAACACCAACACCACCACGGCCACCAGCAACACGGCATCGCGCAGCGAGTGGAACACCTCGTTCACCGATTCTTGAATGAACGGCGTCGTGTCATAGACGATCGAATACTCGACACCCTTCGGGAATCGCTGTCGCATATCCTCCATCTTGGCACGGACCAGTTGCGCGGTCTGCAGTGCGTTCGATCCCGGAAGCTGGTAAACAGACAAAGCGACCGAGGGCTTTCCGTCCAGCGTACAAAACTGGTCGTACCCCAAGGCCCCTAATTCCGTGTGCGAGACGTCCTGCAATCGGATCAATCGCGAATCATCGCTGGATTTCAGGATCATCCGGCCGAACTGATCGTCCTCGGTCAATCGCCCCAGCGTACTCATCGTGTATTGGAAGACCTGATCCTTCGGTGCCGGAGGCTGACCGATCTGACCCGCTGCCACCTGAGTGTTCTGTTGCTCAATTGCCTGGATGATGTCTGTTGTTCCAAGGTTTCGGACAGCCATCTGATCGGGATCAAGCCAGATACGCATGCTATAGTCGCGCTGACCCAGAAACGAAATATCGCCGACGCCGGCCAGTCGCGACAATTCGTCGCGCAACTGAATCGTCGCATAGTTACTGAGGTACAGATTGTCGCGCGTCCCGTCAGGCGAGTAGAGGTTGATGATCACCAGTTGGCTGGGTGATTTCTTTTTGACCATCACCCCGCGGCGTTGCACCAGCGGTGGCAAAATCGGCTGAGCGAGCGACACGCGATTCTGCACCATCACCTGTGCCAGATTGAGATCCGTCCCCGGGCGGAACGTGACCGTCAGCGTGAAGTTGCCGTCGTTCGTGCATTGAGACGACATGTACATCATGCTCTCGACGCCGTTGACCTGCTGTTCGATCGGCGCGGCGACCGTATCGGCCACTGTCTTCGCGTTAGCCCCCGGATAGACCGCCGACACTTCCACCGTCGGTGGAGTGATCTCTGGATATTGGGTCACGGGCAGATTAAAGACGGCCAGGAACCCGGCGAGCGTGATCACGATGGATAACACGGTCGCGAAGATCGGCCGATCGATAAAGAAACGCGAAAACATAAAATCAACTCGCGGTCATGCGGACAAATCTGACTTTGTCCTAAACTCTTCAACGGGTGAACCGAATGGCGTCAGCCCCCGAAATAGTTGGAGTGCTGCACTTGTGGCCAACCAATTTTGGTC
>CBIHQO010000384.1:0-6526 GCA_966211735.1 uncultured Schlesneria sp. | reverse complement strand
GAAGTCAGTTCACGTTCGACAAACTGCAGGATCTCTTCGGCGACCTGCTTGTAGAGCTTGTTTTGAGTCGCTGCATAGGCACCGACATAGACATCAGCCAGTTGAGCCTGGTCGTACAACATCTTTTCGAAGTGCGGAACCTGCCATTGTCGATCGACTGAATAGCGATGGAATCCGCCTCCGACGTGATCGCGAATGCCGCCACAAGCCATCTGCATCAATGTCAGATCAAGTAGCTGTGCCGCTTCCGGATTGGGTTGTCGTTTGAGCATCTCTTGCACGAACAACAGCTTGGCAGGGGTCGGGAACTTCGGGCCCTTGGTCCGCTGGGGGTTGAAGTCGACGCCGCCGAAATCAGGATCGACACTACTGACCACGGAATCGAAGGATTTTTGAACCAGGGCCAGGCTTGCATCGACAGGCTTGAGGGACATCTTGGGGCGCATTACGCGTCGCGTCTCACTTGCCAGGATCTCGGCATTCCCTTCCATCTGATCCTTCTTATTGGCCCAGAGATCGATCAGACGCTCGAGAACGGTCGGGAAACCCGTCGCTCCTTCCGTATCTTCCGGAGGGAAGTATGTCCCTCCCGCCAGCGGCTTTCCTTCCGGAGTCAAGAACATCGACAACGGCCAGCCGCCACTCGCCGGGGCACCGATCGCCTGGTAATAGACCTGCAGCGCTGTCATGTAGACATCGTCAATGTCAGGCCGCTCTTCGCGATCGACCTTGATGCAGACAAAGTTCTCGTTCAACGTCTTCGCAATGGCTTCGTTCATGAAGACCTTGCGTTCCATGACGTGGCACCAGTAGCAACTGCTGTATCCCACGGAAAGGAAAATCATTTTCCCTTCTTTGCGAGCCTTCTCCAGGGCCTCGGGACCCCAGGCGTACCAATCGACCGGATTGTGTGCGTGCAACAGCAGATACGGGCTGGTTTCCCGAGCTAACCGGTTGGCCTTTCCTTTCGGCTTCGCGGTTCCCTTCGCGTCCTCGACGGCGCCCCCCTGTCGGGCAGCACATCCAACCAGGATCAATCCCACCGCGACAAGCGCAAGCAGGCGGGACGTTACAAATATTTTCATGGTGTCAGCTCCGTCTGTCAGCAAATTGCAGTTACCGCACTTGATGAACAAGCCGGTCCACGGTGCCGCCATTCTAAATCCAAGTGGCGGCACGGGGAAGGCCGATGGCAAACGGATCGCCGCAGATAAGACCTGACCAGTCCTCAAGTTGCTACCGGAACTCGCACAAGACAGCTATTGTGCGGATGGCGGGTCGCTTCGTCAGTCGTGGTAAATACGTAATGCATTCAACGCAGAATCAAAACTCACCGCAAACTGCAGATGCGGCCAGCCAAAGCTCTCCGGCGAGCGGATCCAGCAGGAATTCTGGCTGGATCCTTCATGGATATGCGGCATTTGCCGTCGCGGTCGCGATGCCCATGTATGGCCGCCTGCAACAACGAATCCCGTATCTCATCTCGCTGGATGGGATCAGTGTCGTCCTTTTCGTAATGATTTGGTCGATCCTTGTTCCTGCCGCCCTACTGTCAGCGATCGCCCTCTGCCGACGCCGCAACGCTCGACTTGGAATGGCTGCCCTCCAGGGACTCATCGGCATATCAACACTCATGATTGTACTCGGCATCTTAAGTCATCGGTCTCTGAGTGGCGGATTCGGCTGGCTCATCCTGCTGGGTGGACTCGCTGCAGGCGTCATCATGTCGAATCGATACCCGTATTGGTCTTGGCTACGATCGGTGATGACCGTCGCCGCCTTTGGGTCGTTGTTGGCTCCCGTATCGCTGATTCTCGGTTACTATCAGGCGGCAGCCCGACCAGTCATCACCGAGACGCTTTCCGTCGGCAATCCTGTCCCGATTGTGATGGTGGTGTTTGACTGTTTCAGTGGCACCAGCTTGATGGATGCGAAGCGACAGGTTGATCCAGATCGCTATCCCAATTTCGCGGAATTGGCCAGGTCGTCAACCTGGTATCGAAATTGTAGTTCGGTCCATCCGCGGACCAACCGCGCGGTGCCGGCCATCCTGTCCGGCAGACTGTCGGCAATTGGCGAGCACTCGGCGAATTTGTTCACGTTGTTACAAGCCACCGATCGCTACCAGCTCACTTCCTTTGAACCTTTTACGGTCGAATGTCCTCCGGATCCGTCTCGAGATCGGGTGCAGCCAAATCCCTGGACGCAGTGGATCAATCTTACGTATACGGTGGGAGCCGTCTTCCTACACGATCTCATTCCGCCAGATCTGCCGTTGGAAACGCCTCATGTCCCACGCACCTGGTTCGGGCTGGACCATCTCAACGGTGCAGACCGCCAGCAGCTTCAGGGACTCGTCAGGTACAGTTGGGATGTCCGCCGAGACATCCAGTTCGAGCACTTTCTCGATTGCCTGACCACAACTGACAAACCAAATGTGTGGTTCGGACACTTCGCGCTGCCGCATTTTCCGTGGAACTATCTGCCTTCCGGAGATCGATATCGTAAAGACCATGGTCTGCGCCAGGAATGGGGGACGGAAGGTCCGCTGTCCGAAAGATGGGCAACCGATGAATTCCTGGTCCGCCAGGCGCAGCAACAGCACTTATTGCAAACCGGCTATACCGATCTGCTGATCGGCCAAATGCTGCAACGATTGCGAAGCCTGAATCTGTATGACCGCTGTCTGCTGATCGTGATGGCCGATCATGGGATCTCGTTTCGTCCCGGGATGTCTGGTCGCGAACCGACCGACAAATCACTGGCGGAGATCATGAACGTCCCACTATTCATCAAGCTTCCCGGACAGAAAGAAGGTGATTTGGTCGATTTGAATGTCGAAACCACAGACATCCTTCCCACAATTCTGGATGTCATCCAGTTGAAATCGCCGATCGCACTGAATGGACAGTCGGTGGTCTCGGATTTCTCAGAGCGACCAAAGAAGTTTTTCTACGATGACAATCGAACCTTTGAAGTCGACGCGTCATTCGAAGGGAGATATGAAGTACTAGGCGAACAGCTGGCGATATTCGGCACAGGTGAAGATCCGCTCCGTATTTTCAAAATCGGCCCACACTCAGAACTGATCGGAAAGAATCTCGATCAACTTCAGATCTCCACCGAATCGACAATTCAGATTCGGCCGATCAATTTTGCCAGAGAAGTGACCTTCAATCGCGAACAAGTGGTCCCCACGTATCCGGAAGCAAAGATAGAAGCTTCCAATGTTACTGAACCCATTCGATTTGCTGTCGCAATCAACGATGTCATCTGGGGAACGACGCAAACAGGCCGCGCCGAGTATCTGCGCAACTACTGGAGATGCATGCTGCCGGAGTCGAGCTTTCACGACGGAACCAATGCGGTTCGAATCTTCGAGATCAATGATCGCGACGGAGAACTGAAGTTGGCGGAATGCTTCATTGGATCACCGGCCTCAGAACCACTACTCCCGGTCGACTAGGATAGGTTGACATGGTCGATTTGGCTGCAAATTTGCATCGAGATGGATTCGTTGTGGCACGAGGGGTCGTGCCGACGGCCCTTGTGGCAGAATTGCGGAGCCTGTGTCTTCAATCCCCAGAGCAGTCCCAAGCAAAACGGCAGGGGAGGTCGCTCTATGGCGTCCGCCACCTGTTGAGTGCCGTGCCAGCGCTGCGTGAAATTGTCGACGGTCCACCGTTTATGGAGTTGGCAGGCACTGTTATGGGCGATTCGGCGCGTGCGGTCAAAGGGGTCTTCTTCGACAAGACTCCGGCCGCCAATTGGATGGTTCCGTGGCATCAGGATGTGACGATCACCGTGAAACAGCGGCGCGAGGTGACAGGATTCGAAATGCGCCCCGTCCAAGATGGCATCGTCCACGCTTTGCCGCCGGTCTCCTTATCGGAAAATCTGTTGACGCTGCGGATTCATCTCGATGACGCCGGCGCGGATCATGGCGCGTTGCGCGTCATACCCGGTTCGCACCTCGCGGGACGATTGGAACCGGCAGAGATCCGGAAATGGATCGAACGCGTCCCTGAAGTGGTCGTCTCGGTGCAGGCAGGCGACGTAATGCTGATGCGGCCTCTGTTGCTGCACGCATCCTCCGCGTGTCACTCGCCAGCGCATCGCCGCGTGGTGCATGTCGAATACGCTGCCGACGATTTGCCAGGCGGCTTACAGTGGGCTGGTTGAATTGCCACGGTAACCCGTGTATCAACTCCTTTTCCAATTCGTGAACAATTCACCTTACCGCCACTACGAAGGTTGTCACCATGTTGATCGCCACCGTCTTGCTTGGTTCGTTGCTGGCTCAGGCTGACGAGGCTTTGTTTGTTGCCAAGCCACTTACGCAACCAGGGCAGTTCACCGCAGGAATTGAAGGTCCACAATGTGGCAAGGACGGATCAATCTACGCTGTCAACTTTGCCAAAGATCAGACGATTGGCAAGATCTCTCCGGACGGCAAGGGAGAAATCTTCGTCACATTGCCAGGCAAGAGCACGGGCAACGGAATCGTATTTGACAAGCAGGGCCGAATGTATGTGGCGGACTATGTCGAACACAACGTCCTTCGCATCGATATGAAGACCAGGAAGATCGAGGTTTTCGCCCACGAAGATTCGATGGCTCAGCCGAACGATCTGGCTATCGCGCCCAATGAGACCTTGTACGCAAGTGACCCAGCCTGGCCGCAGAAATCAGGCCAGATCTGGAAAATCGATACCGCTGGCAAAGTCACCAAAGTCGCCGACGACATGGGGACGACGAACGGCATCGAAGTCAGTCCGGATGGCAAGCTGCTTTACGTAAACGAATCCGCGCAACGGAACGTCTGGGTCTTCGACATCAAGGACGACGGAACACTCGCGAATAAACGTCTGTTCAAAGAGTTTCCCGATCATGGGTTCGATGGAATGCGATGTGACGTCGCCGGAAACCTCTACATCACGCGGTACGGGAAGGGAACGGTCGTCGTGCTCAGCCCCGCCGCCAAAGAACTGCACGAAATCGATGTTCTCGGCAAGCAACCCAGCAATCTGTGCTTTGGTGGGCCTGACGGACGGACCGTCTATGTCACCGAAGTCGAGCATACGCGGTTGGTGCAGTTTCGCGTCGACAAACCCGGTTTGGCGTGGAAGCGCTGGCAGAGCGCGAAGTGACTGCTGAAACAATTTATCGATCTGTGCCTGGTACCATCGAAGCTGCGAAGGAAAGAAGATGACCCCACAACAGAAGGCTGAACAACTCGGGCTGACGTTTGCCAAGCTCGAACCCGGTTATCTGAATCTCTGTATCCGAACCGGCAATCTCCTGATGACTTCTGGCCATGTCAGCGACATGAAAGGCAAGCTCGGATCAGGATTGACCGTGGAACAGGGATATCAGGCCGCACGCGAATGTGCCGTGAAAATCCTGCGTTCAGTCGTCAATGCGCATGGCACTCTTGATGGCCTGAAAGTCATCAAGTTGCTGGGCTGCGTGAACTCCACGCTGGAGTTCACGGACCAGCATCTCGTGATCAACGGTGCTTCCGACTTGTTGCATGAGATCTTCGGCAAGACGACCGACGGATATCACGCTCGCAGCGCCCTCGGCTTCGTCCAGCTTCCGACGGGAGCTGCAGTCGAAGTCGAGGCGATCTTCGAGATCAAGTCGTAAACCGTCGACATTGTCTTAGCCGCGCGAACGTGCCGTCACTGGGCGAGTCCGCTTCTTTGCCGGTGCGGCTACCGCTCTGGCCGGCTTGGACAGACGAGCGCGATTTTTCGTGGTCAGGATTTTCGGGGCCTTCACCTTGTTCCCGTCTCGCGTCGTGGCTGGCGAATCGATCCGTCGCAGCACCGCCATCAGGCGAACGACATCCTGTCGAGTGATCACGCCCACCAGTCGACCAGCGTTGATCACCGGAAACTGGCTATAGCGACCGTCGCGAAACAGACGCGCCACTTCGGCGGCGTCCGACTGCGGCGAGAACACCGGGACGCCGCGGCTCATCAACTGCTCGGCAGTGGCTCCCTCCGCTTCGCCGCTCAGTTCCGCTTTCAGCAGTTCGAAGTCGGGAAGCACGCCCAGCAAACGTCCTTGTTTGTCGGCGACATAGAGTTCACTGACGCCGTGTCGCGAAATCACTTCCAATGCGGTATCCGCGGAACATTGGGGCGACACCATCACGGGTCGCTGAGTCATCAAATCGGCTACTGTCAGACGCATCATTGCCACCTCCCAGGCTGTGTATCCGTTGCGACAGGGGTTGTCGCAGTCTGTTGGGACAAGCCTACGATGCAATTTGGCAACATGCGGCGAAAAATCATCAAGTTTTTCGCAAATTCTCTATCATGCATTCACGACAAGGATTGCCGGGATATCCACAGTCGTTCCCTTCACTAAAACCGGTATAAGCGGCCATTCCGATGATGCCGTTAATACCTCAATTCCGCGTTCGCACACCATAACGGTGTCGCCCATCAGCGCCGGGCCGACGGAAGGATGCCAGAACAATGGCGTTCCTGCCGCCAGGCGGAATTCGCTGTTCGGC
>CBIHQO010000383.1:0-6542 GCA_966211735.1 uncultured Schlesneria sp. | reverse complement strand
ATTTTCCGCGAAATGTCTCGCCACTCGTGGGTGGATGCTCGCCAATGAAGCCGACCATCACTGACAGTTTTTGACAGCCCAGGACAATTTTTGACATTGGGGGACAAAACAGGGCAGTTTTTGGCTGTTTTCCTCAAAAAAGTGGATGTTTTGTGACAGATCGCATTCGTCTCGATTCAGATCAATTCACGAGTTCTTCTCTCACAGAGTCACGGTGAGGATTTGTAGCTCGGTTCGCGAGAGCTTTCGCATCGCGGCTGGTGATGTGAAAAAGGGGATGAACCTTTGTAACCAGGAGCCTTCACTAACAGCCGAAACTCTTTACCGCAGTGATAAGACACTGGCGGCCCAAAGCTGCCGCCAGTGGCACCCGGCGCCGCGGTGTGAAAAGGAAATGAACCTTTGTGACTACAAGCATTCACCGACGCTCGAAACTCCTCGCCACATCGATAAGACACAATTCGACAAACTCACGACGAACAACCACGGTTGTTTCCACCATCCAAGGCATCGCATGGCCTCCGATTTCGAAATGCCATACGATAACCCGATGGTGTGACCCATGTCCCCGAACACCTGTTACTGATGTCTCCAGTCTAGACAGCTTCGGCCAAGTAGTGGCACGGCACATCGACTTCGGGGGCTGGCAATGCCACCCCTCCGACTGAACAGCAGATTCAGATTAAACCGAATGCCACCATCGCTTCTGCGACTCGTTTGAAACCGACGATGTTTGCACCGAGTACGTAGTTGCCGGTCTGGCCGAACTCGGCAGATGTCTCGTAGCAGGCACGATGAATTTCAACCATGATTTCGTGCAATCGCCGCTCGGTATGCTCGAACGACCACGTATCCCGGCTGGCATTCTGCTGCATTTCAAGGGCCGAGGTCGCCACGCCGCCAGCGTTGGCTGCCTTACCCGGAGCGTACAGGATTCCCGCATCCTGGAAGACTCGTACACCCTCGGGAGTCGTCGGCATGTTCGCTCCCTCGCCCACCGCGATGCAGCCGTTCTTCACCAACTGTCGTGCCGCTTCCCCATCCAGTTCGTTCTGCGTTGCCGATGGCATCGCCACCTGGCAGGGAATATCCCAGATGCTTCCATTTGGGACGTAACGTGCATCGCGGTGGATATCGGTATAGACGGAGATTCGTTTTCGTTCGACCTCCTTTACCTGTTTGACGGTCGCGAGGTCGATGCCTCGTTCCTGGTAGATCACTCCACCCGAGTCGGAGCAGGCCACCACCCGTCCGCCCAATTGCTGGATCTTCTCAATCGTGTAAATGGCGACATTGCCGGAACCGGACACGACGCACGTTTTGCCCTCGAGCGAGTCTTTTCGCGTCTTGAGCATCTCATCGACAAAGTAGACGGCCCCGTATCCGGTCGCTTCGCGACGGACGAGGGCTCCACCCCAATGAGGGCTCTTGCCGGTCAACACAGCGGACTCGTAGCGATTGGTCATCCGCTTGTATTGGCCGAACAGATAACCGATCTCGCGAGCTCCGACGCCGATGTCCCCGGCTGGCACGTCGGTGTATTCGCCCAGGTGGCGATGCAGTTCGGTCATGAAACTCTGGCAGAACCGCATCACCTCGCTGTCGGACCGGCCCTTCGGATCGAAGTCCGAACCGCCCTTCGCCCCGCCGATCGGCATGCCGGTGAGCGCGTTCTTGAAAATCTGCTCGAACCCAAGGAACTTGATCGTTCCCAGCAGCACTGAGGGGTGGAACCGCAGCCCCCCTTTGTACGGGCCAAGCACGCTGTTGAACTGGACGCGAAAACCGCGATTGATGTTGACCTCGCCGCGGTCATCCTGCCAGGGGACGCGGAAGATGATCTGCCGTTCAGGCTCGCAAATCCGCTCGATGACTTTATGGTCCGCGTATTGCGGATACTTCACCAGGACTGGTGAAAGCGTGTCGAGGACTTCTTTGACCGCTTGATGAAATTCGAGTTCGCCCGGATTACGACGGACGACTTGCTCGTAGATTTGCTCGATCTTCTCTGGCACTGTTGGCATTCGTGATTCTCAAAGAGTAAACAGTCGGATTGCGATACGAACCTGCTTGGATGACCCGTCCTGCTGAACACGGCACGGCAACATCCAGTCCCATGTTGCTCGGCCCTGAATTGAATTCCGTTGGGGTGGAAGCCAAGTGGAGATGAACTAGAACGATCGCAAGGATCTACAGACAATCAGGCCACAACTGCAAAACCGAGGCCATGTCGTCGAAGGCAACATAAGGCGTTCCACTTCGCAGGCGAGGCTGGAATCGTGGCTGCTTCAAGGACGAATTCACGCGCGCAGTGTCAACGGCCGTTGACACTGACCTTCGCCGTTGACACTTTCGAGGAAACGGCGGGGTGGTATGGCGTGGCCATTGGAAGTCGATGTGCCGTGGCGGGGGGGGCATTGTGTGAACCTTCAAAGTCAACACGATGTGCCACTGCTTGGCCGCTTCGGACAAGTAGTACTCATTGCCACGTAAGGCTTCGCAGATCGCATCCCCGCTGCCTCTTTCAACTGCCTGCCAGATCCCATGAGGACTCAATAAGTCCTTGAGGAAGTCGATTTCGTCAAAGGGTTATGCATAGTCAGCACTGCTTGTCCGAAACGGCCAAGCAGTGGTACCCGCGGCGGGGCGCGAGAGGGTTGATCCGAGTGAGTCGAGAGTCGAGGAAAGTTAGAAGGCCATGCCATCTGGCTCGTCTATTCGGATTGGCACTGGTTGTCCGAAGCGGCCAACCAGTGGCACGGCACAGCGACTTCCGAGGGGCTAGCGATGCTATCCTGCCTGTTATTATAAAGGGATGTTTGATCGAGCACCTTCTGACTGCTGAGGTTTCTGGAGAGACTGATGGCCGCTCTGATTCGATGCGTCTGCGGTAAGCGTTACCGAATCCCCCCGAACACGCTCCGCAAGGCCATTTGCTGCAAGGAGTGCGGCGAGGAGTTGCCTCTTCCGGACGCGATGGCCGACGACGACGGGAACGAATCCTGCATCAGTAGTAATCCCGACGAGGACAACGAATCTGCGTCACCGCGGCGTGGTACTCCTCGTGGGAAAAAGAAAGGTGGCCGCCGGCCTGGGGACTCGGCCTCGATGATCAACAGCGATCTACTGGTCCGGGGTGCGGGACTGCTCGTCTTTCTCGCGACGCTGGTCTATGCGATCCATCGATTCGTGTTCTACGAGTGGCCAGACAACATCCCCGTGCCCGTGAGGGCCGTCGTGGTTTGCTGGCCCATGCTGATTTTTGGGCTCATCGGTCTGTACATCGCCTGCATTGGGGAAGAGCCTGACCGTGCGGCGTGCCGTAGAAATCGGATTCGTGGACTGACGAAGTGTGGCATCGGTGCTGTGATGGCGGTGGTCGGCGTGGCGTTGACCGCTGTTGCTGCCAAGGGAAATATCAGGGTGATCTTTGGCGGGCTGATGGGTGTGGGAGTCTTATTCGTGATCTTTGGATGCCTGGGAGCATTGACTGGTCGCGACTTCAAGCACCGCGGAGACCGCGGCAACGAGTAACCCGGACCACCCTGCCTTGTTTTCATTCACGGGATGGGCTGCCAAGACATGGCCGAGAGTCGACCTGCTTCGATTTCCATGGAGCCTGGATGCGTGTTGACAGACCGGGTCTTCGCGAAGACGCTCCAGACCCGGCCACCCGGCCACCCGGCCGCGAAGACGCTCCAACCCGCGGGCCACCCTGACGATGTGCATGCTCGTTATACTGTTGAGGCAGCTATAAAACGGACTCCTTTGCCAATTCCGAGATCTTCGCACCGATGACTTCGCCTGATCTGGTCACGGAAACGCCTGTCGCTGCTGTCGCGAATTCGGAGACTTTGCGCCGGAAGAAATTGCTGGCGCGGAACTGGCATCGTCAGGTGTTGGCCACTTCGATCGTGATCATTGTGCTGGCGATGGTTCTGCAGGTGCGATCTGATCAGCGGGTGTTTGTTTCCGGATTAGCCGCCGTGCCAGTTCCTGAAACCTGCGGGATGCAAATCATGTTCGGACGACCCTGTCCCGGGTGCGGGCTGACACGCAGCTTTATTCATCTGGCTCATGGCGACTGGAGGAGTTCGCTCGCCATTCACCGGATCGGCTGGCTGTTGGCGCTGCTGGTGGTGTGCCAGATCCCCTATCGACTGCTCGCGCTGTGGCGACCGGAGCTGACTGTACGCCCCTTGTGGGGGTGGGCCATCGGAGCCATCGTTGTGATCGCTCTCTCGGTGAACTGGATCTACAACCTGATCCAAGAAATCAGTCATCGATAGCGTGTGGTGCGATCATTCGAATCGGTCACCGACGGATAACTTGCGGCCTCGCAGAAAATCGCCGACCGGCATGGCTCGCTTGCCGTCTGGCTGCAAAGTCACGATCTGAATCGTGCCGCTACCACATTGAATGGTGATTTCGTGAGAGTTCGGGGTCAGCACGTCTCCTGGCTGGCCCGACGTTGAGGGGTCGCTGGATGCGACTTTCACTGACAAGATCTGCAGGCGGTGCGCTGGCTTATTCGGTTGATGCAATTCACTGAAGGGTCCGGGCCAGGGCTGCATGCCGCGAACGTGTCGCTCGACCTCGTCCGCCGATTTGGTCCAGTCGATCCGTCCATCCGCTTTGCTCAGCTTGCGAACTCGCGTGACCTGCGAGGCGTCCTGCTGGACAGCGGTCACGGCCCCGGCTTCGATTTCATCGATCACTCGAAACAGCAGGGGGATTGCGAGTTCAGCGAGGCGATCTTCGAGTTGCCCGGTGGTTTCCTCGGGACGAACGGCAGTTCGGACCACTCCCAGCATCGGTCCGGCATCCATCTTCGGCTCGATCTGAATAATGGTGACGCCCGTTTCGGCGTCGCCGTTGAGAATCGCCGCATGAATGGGGGTCGCACCACGATACTTGGGAAGCAGCGAGGCATGGGTGTTGATGGTGCCCAGTCGCGCGGCCGTGATGACATCGGGCGAAAGGAGTTGTCCATAGGCCGCGACGACAAACAGGTCGGCCTGCAATTCCTTCAATGCGGCTAATGCCTCGGGCGTCTTGATGGAATCGGGTTGTAGAACAGGGATGCCCTGATCGACGGCAGCCACTTTCAACGCGTTGACGTGCTGATGGTGTCCGCGACCTGATCGATCGGGCTGCGTTACCAGTCCGACGATCTTGTGCTTGGATTCCAACAGCGACAGGAACGACGGAATCGCTAGGTTACCGGTTCCAAAATAGGCGATTCGCAGCGACACGATGGAACCTTACGCGGCTAGCCGCGAGAGAGTTGATCCGAGTGAGTAGAGGGGATTAAAACACGGTACCACTTTGTCCGTCTAGTGGTACTCGCACTGCTTGTCCCAAAGCGGCCAAGCAGTGGCACACGCGGCTGTCTGCTTACTTGGGTTCCAGTCGCGCCAGTTCCTGACGCACCACTTCGTCGGGTGGAAAGCGGCCTTCCGCCTGCCAGCGGCGATACTGCGCTTCGAAGCCGGCAATGACCGGTGCGAGTTCACGAGCGGAGCTGTCGGTCAAGCGGTCGATAAACAGTACACCATCCAGATGGTCTGTCTCGTGCTGGACCGCTCGGGCCGCCAAGTCATCCAAGGCGTATTCGAAGCATTCCCCCTTCAGGTTGAACGCTTCGACGGTGATCTTTGCGGCTCGCTTCACATTGCCATACATCTGGGGAAAGCTGAGACAGCCTTCTTCACCTTCAGTCGTTCCCTTGCGGCGCAGGATTTCAGGATTCAGGAAGACCAGTTCTTCCTCCTTGACATCCTTATCACCAGCCAGATTCAGGACGAAGAGGCGGTAAGGCAGCGCGACCTGGTTAGCGGCCAGGCCGATCCCTTTTGCGGCGTACATCAACTCGAACATCTCGTCGACGTTGCGGCGCAGTTCGGCGTTGACTTCGCGAATCGGTTGCGATTTCCAGCGTAAGGCCGGATGACAGTACGGGACGATTTCCATCGTGCTTCGGTTGTTCCCAAAATGCTCAAAATTTGTCAGACCCACGATTATACGAGGGTCCACGAGCACTTTCGAGTTTCAACCGGCGCGAATCGACCTCAAATCAAGAACAGCCTGCCGGACACAAATGGTCCTGCAGGCTGGTGTACCAAATCGCGAACGGGCCGCACGTCGCAGTGCGTATAGCACTTACTGTCGCGTCTCGGCATGGGTTAGACTAACTGGTTTTCTGCCCGCGGGACGCCACAGCTACGTCGAATGCGTTAGTACGGTGGCAGCGAATTCGTGGGAACCACGACCGTCTGCGTGTATCCGCCTGGGGAGGCCATGATTGGAGCACCGATAATGGCACCGTTGCTCACGGAAGCAGTTTGGGTGAAACCACCAGCGTAGGCTGATTGGTCGTAGGACTGGGTCATCGTCGATTGTGGAGCGTAATACGCACCACCGGTGGGGCAGCCACCGCATGGTTGGCAGCGATTTGCGCCCCAACCACTGAGGCAGCCGCAGCAGCCGACCGAGTTAATAGAGATGACCAGACCCGTGAGTAAAAATGCAATTCGCTTGGA
>CBIHQO010000382.1:0-6549 GCA_966211735.1 uncultured Schlesneria sp. | reverse complement strand
GGGATGATGGTACTTGGCGGCGTGACCGTGAATCCGGTCTTCGCGCAGGACAAAGTAGAGGCAGCTGAAACGCCGACCGCGGCGGCTCCGGAAAAGAAGCCCGAAGAAGCAACGGCGATGGATAAAGGGACCGAACCTCCCTCAGCTCCGACTGCGACAGGGCCCTCGATTGCCGATTTGAAAATTGCGATGGATACGCTGTGGGTACTGGTCACCGCCATGCTGGTGTTCTTCATGAACCTCGGCTTCGCGGCTGTTGAATCGGGGATGTGCCGAGCCAAGAACTGCGTGAACATTCTGTCGAAGAACTTCATCGTCTTCGCAGTTTCGTCGATCGCATTCTGGATTGTCGGCTGGGGCATCATGTTCGGGGATGGAACCCCTTACTTTGGTAACACCGGCCTGTGGTTTGTCAGTGGAGCTGACAACAGCCCAGCAACGGGAGCCGACTACAAGGGCGTTTACTCGGCGATTAACTGGACCGGTGTTCCATTGTCAGCCAAGTTCTTCTTCCAACTGGTGTTCACGGGTACCGCCGCGACGATCGTCTCGGGCGCTGTTGCTGAACGCATTAAGTATCACACATTCATCGTATTCAGCTTCATCATGGGAACACTGATCTATCCAGTTGTCGGACACTGGATCTGGGGTGGCGGTTGGTTGGCTGCGAGAGGCTTTTTCGACTTCGCAGGTTCGACTCAGGTCCATTCGATCGGTGGTTGGGCCGCATTGACCGGTGTGCTTGTCCTCGGACCGCGTATCGGCAAGTACAGTGCTGAAGGCAAGGTGCAGGCGATTCCAGGACACAACATGTCTCTGGCCACGATCGGCTGCTTCGTGTTGTGGTTCGGCTGGTTCGGTTTTAACCCAGGCAGCACGATGGCTGTCGATCCAGGCCTGATCAGTCACGTTGCCGTCACCACGAACACCGCGGCTGCATTCGCTACGATTACCGCCACTATTACCGCTTGGCTCCTGCTCGGTAAGCCAGACCTTGGGATGACCCTGAACGGCTGCCTGGCCGGTCTGGTTGCGATCACCGCTCCTTGTGCCTTCGTCTCAGTCTTCAGCTCGGTCATCATTGGTAGTATCGCCGGTGTTGTCGTGGTGCTGGCTGTGATGGCTTTCGATCGAATCAGGGTCGACGATCCCGTGGGTGCGACCTCCGTGCACCTCGTCAATGGTGTGTTCGGAACGATCTGTATCGGCTTGTTCGCAGACGCTTCTCTGTGTCCAAAGGGTCCGGATGGCGTGGCCTTGCTGAAGACGGGTCTGTTCACTGGTGGTAATGCTGATCAGTTGATCATCCAACTGACCGGGGTTGTGGCAACCGCCGCCTACGTTCTGCCGGTCTCCTTGATCGTGTGGCTCGTGTTGAAGTACACACTTGGTCTGCGAGTGACCAGGGAAGAAGAAATCGAAGGTCTGGATCACGGCGAGCACGGCAACGAAGCCTACCCAGGTTTCGTCATGCAGACGCACTGACATCTGGAGTTTGCACGATTTAAAGAATCAGCCCGGCTCGATGAGTCGGGCTGATTTCTTTTCTTTGATAGCCAATCTCGCGAGATCAGCGGCAAAATTTGACCTGCCAAGAAAACCATCCCGGACTTCGCGCCGAGGCGATTTTGCACTAGAACGCCCACGTTCCCCCGTTGCGGAGCGTTGTGCATGCCGGATTCGTCGATTCCCTATAGTATTCGTGTTAGCCCGCGTGCGCGCTATCTGCGGTTTCGCGTCACCGTCGACAAGGGACTCGAAGTCGTTGTCCCGCGCGGCTATGACCAGCGGCGCATTCCCGCACTCCTCAGTACGAATGAGATGTGGGTACAGTCTGCCCTGCAACGAGTCGAACAAGTTCGCCGTCTGCAATCAGCCCAGGCCACGGAAACGATCCCCACCACGATCAAACTTCCGTGCATTGGGCGAGAATGGTACGTCGAAGCGATTGCCTCGCGATCGCGCACTGTCACGATCGAGGAACCGGTCGCCGGTCGAATTGTCTTGCGCGGTCGGATTGACGACGCCGAAAAATGTGAAGCCGCCCTGCAACGCTGGGTGATGCGACAAGCTCATGACATCCTGATCCCCTGGCTGGGAATCGTCAGCCGCGAGATCGGCATTCCCTTCACCAAAACCGCGATTCGCAAGCAGAAGAGTCGCTGGGGTAGTTGTTCGCGGATTGGAACCATCAGTCTGAACGCCAAGCTGCTGTTCATCGATCCCGATCTGGTCCGCTATATCCTGATCCACGAACTCTGCCACATCCGCGAGCTGAATCATTCGCCACGATTCTGGAAACTGGTTTCAGCTTACTACAAGCCGTACAAGCAGGCTCATGCTCGCTTAACGGTTGCCTGGCGCACGATGCCACGCTGGGTCGGTTGATTGCTCCGTAGTGAATCCTCGCGATTGTTTCAGGTAAGATCCGTCGATCTCAAATGATCGCTCGACGTTCGCGACAAGACCGCGACGTTGTTTTTGGGAGGGCGAGGCGGGCGAGGCTCCCGCCGAGCCGTGAATGTCGATGGACTCACAATGACTGCGCGGCTCGGCAGCAGCCTCGCCCCTCCCCTTAGAATCGATGCTTTCCCGTACTCGGTACCAAGATCTATGCCACATCGCTTTTTCCTCGCCAATCTCTCGGATTCGGGCACTGCCGTCCTGGATGGCATTGAAGCTCACCATTTGCTGCACGTGCTGCGAGCCAGCCCGGGCGATATTGTCGAACTGTTCAATGGTGCCGGACTGGTCGCCAAGGCTGAGGTCGTCAAGGCGGGACGCCGCGATATCGACCTGCGCGTGCTGGAATCGCATCGCGAGGAACCTCTCTCTCGACAGGTAATCATCGGCACCGCCGTCCCCAAGGGGGATCGCTTTGATTGGTTGATCGAGAAAGCCACCGAACTCGGGGTGACTCGGATCGTTCCGTTGACGACCGAGCGGAGCGTGGTCGATCCGCGTGACAGCAAGCTCGACAAGCTTCGTCAGACCGTGATCGCAGCCTGCAAGCAATCGGGACGAAATCATCTACTCGAGCTCTCGCCCGTAACCTCCTGGGTCAGCTTCGTCAAAGAGACGCTCAGTTCATCACATAGCTTTATCGCGCATCCCGGCCCCGATGCTCGGATGATGTCGAGCACATTGCTGCGCGATCACACGCAAGTCGCGTTTGCGATCGGTCCCGAGGGAGGTTTTACCGACGGGGAAGTCGCACTGGCGACCGAACACAAGGTGACACCGATCAGCCTGGGACCACTGATCCTGAGGATCGAAACCGCAGCCGTCGCACTGGCAGCATGTGCCGCGCTGCGATCGTTGTAGTCAAGGTCGCCAAGACCTGGGGCAAGTGTCTCAATGCTCAAGCACTGGCAGATCGCGCCCACGAGTCCACGCTCCCACGATATAGAATGTCGCCGCCATCAGCAGGTAGCCGATTGCCACATCCCATGATCTGTAAGTCAACGCACCCGGAACCGTCGGATTGCTGAAGACGAACAGGTAGTCAACGACGTTGCCTGCGAAGATCTGGTAGGCATGAGTCAGGCCCAGACCCGCGCACAATGCTCCGACCAGCGACCATGTTCCCGCGGCGAAGAACCGTCGATCGATCAGGAAAGCCGAAATCGCCGCCAGAATCATGCAGGTGAAAATGTAACCCTGCTGCAGCGAGATCATGCCGTGCAGCACGAAGTCGTTCACATTGGCCCGTGGGTCACTCACCATCAGGTCATGCAGTGTCTTACCGCCTGATTTGAAGAACGCTCCCTGAGTCACGGTGAAACCCCACGCGGCAATCGCCGGAAAGAGGCCGACCGCCACGGCCGGTGCATGCTCTTTGGGGACGGCCGAGAAGGCTTGGGCCGTGATGATGATCCCGATCCACAAGACGATCGCGATGCCCGATTCCATCGGGATGATGCTGTTGATCAGGCTGATCGCACCGGTGAAACAGATCGCCGTGACTGCGACGCCGTTCAGCGTGGAGTATCCTGCACGAGCCCCCAGTGCTTTCCAACCAGGATGTCCGATATAGATCGTCGTCGGGAAGCAACTGCCGAACAGCGCCGCCGAGATCGTGCCGATACCATTCGCTGCCAGCGAGGATCGTGTCGAATAGCTGTCGCCGCCCGCTTCGGCTGATTCTATGTTCTGTAAGCTGCCAATCAGATTGAACAACCCCATGGGGACAATGACCGACAGCATTCCCAGCCACTGCCGGGGATCGGACAGACGCAGCCACAAGCGATCTCCGACAAAGGTCGGCAGATAGAATCCAAGCTGCTCGCGCGCCGTCTGGATCAGCGTCAGGTCCATCGCTGAGTTTTTAAGCTGCGCCGGAGCATCCGGCCAGTTCAACGTGATCGCGGTCACGATCCAGGCGATCCCGGTTCCCAACACAACCGAGACCAACCCCCCGGGAATATGAAACGGAAACGGGACTCGAGCGAAGTAGGTGATCAGCACGATTGCCAGCGGCAATAACGAGATCAGTGGCTTTTGAAAGATCTGCAGGGCAAACGTCATCGAGATGAATCCGATCGCGATCCCCGCCAGTGTCGAGAGCAAGGCCGCTCGCGGCGTCCGTTTGCGAATCGACTCAGCGACAAACGCGCCGAGGAATTCGATCAACCCGCTTCCAATACAAGCGACCAGCCCCAGTTCCCAGGCGAGCTTTGCCGCTTCTTCGGCTGACAAGCCGTCAGACTTGCCTCGATCGAAGGCGGGGGCCATCACAAAAAAGACATAGACCAACAGAGACGGCGTGTTGATTCCATAGGGGAGCGCAGTGACATCGCTGCGCCCGGTGGCCCTGGCCAGGCGATGGGCCTGCCAGGCGTAGAACAAGTTGCCGATCAGGATGCTGACGGCCGCCCCGGGCAGAATATGGCGATACAGCAGGTAAGCCGCGTCACCTGTCATCCCGCACAGGAATTTGCACAGCGTCAGAATCAGCAGCAACTGAATCAGGTTGTCGACGAACAACCCAAAAAAGCCGTCGAGATCGCGGCGGACAAACAACGGGTACGAATTCGGCGAAGCAAGTTTATCGTTCATGCGCAGCAGACTACCGGCGGCAGAAAACCCTGTCCAGCAGTGAGCAAAGTAGACGGCACTCTCCGTGTGCCTAGTTCCGCATCCAAAGCATGCGGCCTATTGACCGTAACTCTGTCTCATCTGTCTCATCCGTCCCGTGAGTCCTATCCTCATAGAATCCACGCGCCGCATCTCAACCGGCCAACAACTGCTGCTCGATCGTCGACAGAATCTCGCCGATCGTCCAGGACTGCGATGCCACTTGGATCGTCGAGTTCTCATCCAGCCATTGCTGCACTTTTCGCTCGGCCGACATCACGGTGCTGTGATTGCGACCACCAAAGTGCTGGCCGATTTCCGTGTAGGCCGACTGCGTGTGCTTGCGAGCCAGAAACATCGCCAGCATCCGCGGTTGACTGACCGTCCGGACGCGGCTTTCCGAGGCCAGGTCTTTCGCTTTCACGCCGAACAGATTGCAGATCACTCGTTCGATGTCGGCCAGTCGCACGATTCGCAGGCAATCACGTTCCAGGTCAGCCAGGATCTGGCGGGCCTGAGTCAACGTCACCCGCTTGTGCGTCATCGAGTGATACGTCTGCAGGCAGTTCAAGGCCCCTTCCAGTTCCCGCACGTTCCCCTGGAATCGTTGAGCGATGTACTGCAATGCTTCCGGAGCAAATTCACCCGTCATCCGCGCCGCTTTGGTATCAACAATCTTCTGTCGAGTCGCGACGTCGGGGACTTCCAGACGACAGACCAGCCCTGACAAGAATCGCGTCGCGAGTTCGTCGCCAAGCTTGGTCAGCAAGCGCGGATGACGCGAACCCGTCAATACAACTTGTCGACCATGATCGACGAGGTCGGCGAACGTGTGCAGGAACTCTTCCTGGAACACCCGCTTCGATTCGAAGAACTCGATGTCATCGACCAGCAGCACGTCGACGCCGCGGAACCGTTGACGGAAACTGGGGAGCGAACGGTCTCGCAAGGCCTGCGTGAAATAGTTGGCGAACGCTTCGGATGTCAGCAGCATCACGTTGGCGGTGGGCTGGCTCCGTTTCAGTTGCCGACAGATCCCTTCCAGCAAGTGCGTCTTGCCGGAACCAACAGGTCCGTGAATATAGAGCGGGTTGAACAACGTCGCCTGACCCGCCGCGACTTGACGCACCGCTGTCAGCGCCAGTTCCGTTTGCGGCCCGGCGATAAAATCGTTCAGTTCCGCCAATCGACGGCCACGGCTTTGACCAGTCAGTGGCAAGCCCGAACCCGCCGACCGCTGGGCTGAGCCAGGGAGTGCGCCGACTGTGCCTGGCGAAACGGTGTTGGCAGCACCCAGAATTGCATTCTGCAGTTCGGCGGGCGATCGCGCTGCCATCCGACGCGACGTTGCCGGTGTTGGCGACGGTCGAGCCCTGGTCAACCGTCAGCGCGCCGTTCGCCAGCACTTCGATCGTGCCGGTGCTCGCATTCGTGACCGTCTCATGGTCCAGCGCATTGCCGCTGCCGCTGACC
>CBIHQO010000381.1:0-6555 GCA_966211735.1 uncultured Schlesneria sp. | reverse complement strand
GTTCCCCAGATCTTGGCGAACTTCAATTTATCGGCCAGGTCGCGGTGGACTTTGTGTGCCAGATCTTCGACGGTGCCGCCGATCGGAATCGTAAACGGCGATGAAAAGTCAGCCGGCTTGCCGGGGGCCTTCGTATACAAGCGGATTAGGCCCAGTCCATCGAAGATCGACTTCCGCAGCAGTTCGCGATCGGCGGTTTGATCTAAGTCGACTGGGACGGTCGCGAACGCCGTCGGAACCATTTCGCGGAAGAAGTCGAGGCGATCGCGCACTTCGGAATCGCGACCGTGTGTGACCACCAGCAGCGTCTTGACGTTCAATTTCGAAAAGTCATCTTCGTCGAATCCGGTCGTCGTGGAGAGTGCTGTGGCCCGTTGGCGGAACTGGTCGATGACTGTCGCGGTGGCTTCCGGGGCATCATCTGATGCGCCACCGAATGTCAGCACCACGAGGTCTGCGGATCGAACGAAGTTCAGCAGGTAAGGTTCGAACAGGCTGTCTGTGATCGGCGGCGTATCGATCAGTTGGACCGTGACATCTTCCCACGCCATCATGCCCGGCATCGGTTCTCGAGTGGTGAACGGATAGTCGGCGACTTCGGGTTCGGCCTTGGTCAGGTCGCGCAGGATGCGGCTTTTTCCCGAGTTTGGTCCACCAATGATGATGACCTGCGCCGCCCCCTGCCGTGGAAACCGATAGACCTTGCCTCCCTTAGGAGCCGTCTTTTCGGCTTGGATGTCGGCTTTGGTTTCTTTCAGCTTTGTCTTCAGATCGGCTTGAAGCTTCTCGGTCCCCTTGTGCTTCGGGATCAGCACCAGCATCCGCTCGATGATCTCACAGCGTTCCGCAGCGGATTGTGCTTTGCGATATTCTTCTTCGGCCTTTTGGTACTGCGGAGGGAGATTGGCTGGCATGAATGATCTTGTTCAAAGTAGTGCGGCAATGAGCGCTATTTCTGAGAATCTCTCTCGATGGCGCGGGCTAAGTCGTCGATGGCTTGATCGCTGAGGTTTGTCTCGTGCTCACGCAACCACTGCACATCGGCCCGGGCCAGTTCCCATTGCTGAGTTTGATAGTAGAGGGCCGCGCGGTAATAGTGATCGCGATCTGAATCAGGTTTGATCAAGAGCGTCGCTTGCACGTATCGCAACATGCGTTCGGCGTCTTGAATCTCAGCTGCGGAACTTAACAAGTTCCGCAGCATCCGCTCCACGATCGAGCGTGGTGGCGTGGTGTCCAGGTAAGCGTCTCGCCAAGGTTCATCGCTGAGTGATTCAAAGATCTTCCTCGCGTCCTCTTTCGAGAGCAGTTTTCCCCGGTTAAAAACATCCACCAATTGAGGGACTCCCTCCCGCGGTTCATGACGCACTATGAATTGTTCAGGCATTCCAACACCGACCACGTTAAGCCCCATCTGTCGCGCGATTTCGATATACAGGACTGCGAGGCTGATCGGCAGGCCCTCGCGATCGTCCAATACTTCATTCAGATAGCTGTTGGATCGATTGCCGTAGTCGGTGCGACTCCCATGAAAACCCTGTTCGTCGAACAGGTACTGGTTCAAGGCGGCGAGCTTCGTCGTTTCGGTGGCATCTCTCGGCAGATCCGCTTGAACGCGGCGCGCATGACGTTCCACCTCTTTGATGTAGGCATTGATTTCCAACTCGGGATTATCCAGCCGCGAAATCAACAGGCCGGCTCGCAGCAGATCGAATTGTTCTTCTTTAGATGTCAGCACCTTTTGGAATTCACTGAGCGTTTGCTTCAGTTGCAAAGTGGCCGCCAGCTTTCGCGCCCGAGCGGCTTGCTGTTCCAGCTTGACCGCTTGCAACTCCAGTACGGTAATCCCGTCTTCTCCTTCGGAAGTCAACGACTCTGCGGCCGTCGAGAGACTTGCGTCCGATGACAACTGAGCGATCACTTTCGACACGCGGTCAACTGTCTCTGCCGTGGGTTGAGATCGCGAGATCGTCGGGGCGACATGAAAGCCTTTGAACTCGGCTTCGGTTTGTCGAAATTTGCAGAGCCCCACCTTGCCAGTCGTGTATTCTTTGTCGGCCTCATCAATGACCAGTTCATCATTGACGAAGCACTGAATGCGACCTTTCTCCACGCGAACCTTCAGCCAGTTCCACCCCGATTTGTTGAGGTGTGGCGTCCGAATTTCGCGCAGAACCTTCCACGCATAGACATCGGGACCATCGAAGCGACTCAGACGCACGCCGCCGTTGCTGGGATAGAAGCCATAGTGCTTGTCACCGCCATCGGCATGAAAGACCAGTCCCGCTGCTCCATCAGTGGGATCGAACTTAACCTCGACCGCCATCTCGAACGGGATCGCGGGCGTGTCCATCATCGACAAACACAATGACCGACCTCCGAATCCTCCACCACGACCATCGACTAGCAGCCGACCAGCCCGTTGGCGCCAACGGCCGCCGGGCAATGCTTTCCATTCATCGGGGTCCAACACTCCGATCGTGAACCAGCGACTCATGGGGACCGGATTTGGGGAGGTCAGCAGCGGCTTGAGCGCATTGACCGGCATCGCAAAGCCCAGGTTCTCGGTTTTCAAGGACTTCAACGTCAGAATGCCGTGGACGTGACCTCGCAGATCCAACAGGGGACCACCGCTGTTGCCACGTTCGATCGGCATTGCCACTTGCAGCATCGTTCGCCCATCAATCTCGCGCCGCCCCGACAAGACCCCGCTGACGACGCTACGCTCCAATCCGACAGGATTGCCGATTGCGACAATTGGTTGTCCGTCTTGAAGTTCGTCCGAGTTGCCCAGCGATAACGCGGGCAGGTTTTTGGCATCGATCCGCAGAATTGCCAGATCATGGGATCGCTCGGTCGCTTCGACAGCAGTCACATCGAATTTACGACCATCCTGCAATTCGACGCTAATCGGCCGTCCTTCGCCGATCACATGCAGGTTCGTCGCAATCAGCCCATTGGGGTCGATGATGAATCCGGATCCCAACCCCTGCCGCTCGCCATCGCGCCCTCGAAACGTCACGACGACGACCGATTTCTTGACGAGGGCCGCCAACTGCTGGACCGACTTCTCCATGCTGGCGTCAGAATTCGCGACGGCTGTCGCATCGGCCGGTTTGTCCTGGGCAGACGCAACGCTTGCCAAGCCCAAGATTCCGACCGCGACCACTCGGCAAATCCATTGAATCATGCCAGGTTCCTCAAGGGACTTCGTCAATGTCACCAGATCGATTCTATGTTGCTCGCCAGGGATCGTCGATATCACCGTGTGATGAAGAACGCGAATCTGTGGACCTTACAGCTTTATCATGTGTCCGATTTCGGCCGTTAGAGATTGAGGGAATAAGCATTCACGCAGCCGTCGTCGCTGAGGATTGCAAACTGATCAAGGTGATTTGTGGTCGTCACCGCGACGGTGGGATTGACCAATGCGATCCGTCCGATCTCGTGAACCGATTTGTCGTTGAAACGGTAGATGTGGCATTCTTTGCGTCCTGCTACGACGAATGATCCGTCAGCCAGAAAGACCCCCTTGGGGGATTCGATTCCCTCAGCCACGGGTTGGGGAGTGCTGCGGCGAATCGGTTCTGGAATCATGACACCACCCGCATCGAACAACGCCACAACGCAATCGGTTTGGCTGTCGCGATGGTTGTGCAGGGACTCGATCTCGGCGGCGAGTTGCAAGACTTGTTCGGCTATGTCTGGTCTTTCCCGCTGGCGAGTGCGGGTCGGTGTTCCAAACAGTGGCTGGCACAAAAAGCGTCCCACGCCGATTCGCATCGGGCGCGTGTCGACGCAGACGGAAATCGGGACCTCGTGCAACTGTTGTTCGGTGATGCCAACCCGCAGCATTCCGTTATTGATCTCGTCACCCGTCTGGCTGAAAGCAGCGAGTTCCAGGATTCCAAAGGTCGTACACACTCGCCAGCTGATTCCTTGATCACTGCACGCCAAGGCTGTCGTGGAACTTGTTGCCCAGGCCGGCGAACCCGCCTGTTCGGCACTGGCTGTTGTGTGCTGGCTGAGGAAGGGCTTGATACTTAATGGTTCACGTCCGACGGCATGGATCAGAATTGGCACCGACGTTCCTTTGGGAATCTCCAGCAAGATGCGATGGTCATTGGAGACGTCGCTCCAGAAAATATCCTGATAATTGGAGAAACCGTTCGCTTGCCAGGTGACACGCCGCAACAGCAATCCACCACCGAAAAAGCCCGCCCTGTACAGTACATCGCCTCGAGACTTCGCCACGCACCATTCGACACCGGGACTACCGAGATCGAGCGTCTGAACATGTGTGATCTTCGCCAGACGGCGCACGGGCTTTTGAGTCGCCACGGCTTCTTTCTGACGTGCAAATCGGTCGCAGTCACGACCGAGCAATCGGTCTTGTGGTGCCAGTGAGCGCAGCGCGTTCAGCAAAGCGGTTCGTTCTTCTGCCGCATCCTGTAAATGGCGAGCGACGAGTACTTGCGTCGCTTCTTCGGCGTCGCGTTGAACAGTTCGATCGACATAACTGGCGGCGACATTGGCGATCGCCCGCGCCGCGCTGGTCGCGATACGTGTCGCCAGTGTTGCCTCACGCAGATCCTGGATTCGTGCTCGGGCGTTGTCGTGGCGGGCGTATTGCCCGAGCAACTGAAAGGTCTGTTTCAAGCACGATTCCGCATCGGGGGCCTGATAGGCCCAACCACGATCAAGCGTGATTAATGCTTCGTCGACATTCTTCAGTTTCTCATGGAATACAGCGCTGGCCCGGATGTGATGACCCGAGTGAGTCAATTGCACGGCCCAATTCCGCAACAGCCGCTCGGCCTCATCGGGGCGTTCCAGGCGATAGTACAGGTCCGCCGCCTGCTCCATCATCCCTTGTTCGATGTAGAGTTCAGCCGCTTCGTCCAGCAGCCCACCTCGTTCCAGGCATCGGGCAGCATCGAGCGGCCGTCTGAGTCGCTCGCGATACAGAACGGCGGCTTCGCGGTAATGCTGTCCCGTTTCCAGCGTGTTGGCGGCCCCCTGCAGATCCCCCAGCAACTCGGCAAAGATATAGGCGGCCCGACGATGGCGACCCATCCGAATCTCCCGCGCGGCGAGTTCGCGATAGCGTTGAATCAGCAGCAGTTGCTGACCGGGAGGAATGTCCCACGGGTCGACTGGTCCACTGGCAAACAGCTTTCCCAGGCCAAAACTGGTGTCGCGACCAACCAGTTGATTCCCCGATTGCCCGGCACCGCGTGTGGCCGCCTCGCCCCCCATCGGCAATGCGAACTTCAATCCTGCATCGGGATCATCGTTCAAGAGATGCAGCAAACGATCGATCTCGCGCAGTCGCTTCGTCTGATCGACGAGTGATTTCGGGATCATCTTCGCCGCCAAACCGCCGAGCGCTCCGAACGGAGCGGCTGCCGCCGAACCAAGCCACGACAGCCAATTCGATCCCGCTGAATGACCGGCTGGATTTTGCGGACCGGACTTCGCATCCGCTGGTTTCGCAGGGGGACGCTTCCAAAATGATTTCCACGCCTGACGCAATGGCGTCGTCCATTGGTAAAGCTGGCCAGCAAGTCCCTCGCCTGGCGCAGGTGGCAACTCTCCAATCGAATTCTGCTGGGTGCCGATGTCCTCGCCCGCCGAACGCATAATATCGTCGGCTGTCGGGACCTCTGTGGGCTCGATCGATAACAGTCGACTGCGAATTGCGATACCGGGAACTGCGCGAATCCAATCTGAAGATGTCGAAGTTGGCGGACGCACAAGATCCAGAACGGTCAATCGCTCTGATGTCTCGCAGCGAACGAGTCCCACAGCAGGATGCCAGATGAAATCGGAGCTATCGGTCGGCAGCAATCCGATTAATTCCTCATCGGTCACGATCGGGACGACACTGGCGTCGATCGGAAGATACAGTCTGCCGCCGATGCATCCAAACGGCAGGGCCAACGATGTCTCATTCGCGACCTTGGCGATGTCGGCATGGCTGGTGGTGACCAGGACTCCCAACGGTTGCCGGTCATCGAACGAGGTCGGAACCGGTCGCAGGATCAGCGACGTCAGCGGCAGGTCCCCTCTCGCGAGCTGCGAAATCCACGCTGCCGGATCGCTGCCAGAAACGAACCACGCCGCGATCGGGCGCCGCGTTTTATTCGTGCGAGCAATCTTGAGCGTGATCTGCATTTGGCAATGAACCCTGAAAATTGGAATGACGATCTTACGTTAATCTCGCGATGAATGGTTTGAGAATCTGTTCCAGAAACTGTTCCGCGCTCATGTTGCTTTCATCCAGAAAGTAATCTGATCCGTATGTCTGTCCGTTGTTGGTCCAGCCGGCGATATCGCCCTCCTTCAACGTGAGTGTCGCTTCGGGAATCTCGCGATCGGCACTTTGCAGATGCAGCAACCCGCGCGAATCGATAAATGCGCGACTTCCGTCTGGCCAGGTGGCGACCGACATCGAGCAACCTGAATCAGGATGGCGAGTCGGTTCCAGCGAGGCGACACAACGTTGCCCTGAGGCGTTAGCGAAACCGGTCGTCTGATTAATTCGTAATTCCT
>CBIHQO010000380.1:0-6575 GCA_966211735.1 uncultured Schlesneria sp. | reverse complement strand
CTTACGCCCGCCGAGGGGCACCGTGTTTGATTACGCCGTGAGAGATCCGGGCTAGACGCCTTGGTTCAAGAGATGGCCACACTACTGAAGACTGTCGTTTCCAAAAAGGCCACGATTTTTCTTGTCCTCGAAGCCGCAACGATCGAAGGAGATCCCACGCAGATCCGCCAGGTTGTCATGAACTTGATCATCAATGCGTCAGACGCACTTGAAGACAACATCGGTTCAATTCAGGTTCGCACCGGCACGCTTCAAGCGAACGCGGACGACCTTCTTTCGCGCTATTTGCCTGAAGTCCTTCCCGCGGGCGAATACGCCTATCTGGAAGTCGAAGACGCAGGCCAGGGAATGACAGAAGAGACGCAGGCCAGAATCTTCGACCCGTTTTTCACCACGAAGTTTACGGGGCGCGGCCTTGGACTGGCAGCGGTTCTGGGGATCGTTCGCGCGCATCGAGGAACGATCAAGGTGGTTAGTACGCCAGGCCAGGGAACACTCTTTAAACTCCTGTTCCCTTGCGCCATGCATGTTCCGGAGGCACGATCTGATGTCGAAAGTAAAGCGGTTTCGCAGCCCGGCAACGGGACCGTCCTGGTCATTGACGACGAGCAGATCATCAACGTGTTCGTCCAGCGAGCGCTTTCCAGCGCGGGCTATCAAGTTCTGTCGGCCGAAGACGGATTTGAGGGGCTTCAGATCCTGCAAACGCACTTCCGGGAGATCGTCGCAATTCTCCTGGATCTGACGATGCCTGGCATGGATGGGCTGGAAGTCATGCGTGAGCTACGCCACCTGGCACCGGACATTCCGGTGATGGTGATGAGTGGCTATAGCGAGCAGGAGGTTTCGATACGTTGCGAAGGGACAGGTGTGCGCGGATTTATCAAAAAGCCCTTCACGACGCATGCCCTTGTTGCCGCCATTTCGGGGATTTTGACACCTTCCAGTCCGACCCCGGATACGGACTAGCCCGCCTCAGCATCGCCAGAACCTCAGGCTTTGAAGTCCAGGCCGGGATCGTCTTCAGGGGTTCCAAACAGTTTGAAATTGAAGCCCGTTCCATCGATCGTGACCAGTCCCGGCATCGTTGCCTTGTCTTCGCGTTCCAGGACCAGGACAGCTCCATCGACGGTGTAGGTACCGCCGAAGCTTTGCTTTTTGCCCGCTCGCTCAAAGCTCCACGTGAACTTGTTGTCGGCGGTCAGATCGAGCGTAAATGTCGTGCCATCGGATCGCTTGGCGGTCCGACGACCGATGATCTTCGCTGGATCAATGTCTGGCGGAGGTGGCTGGTCGTCGCCGGCCAGTTGAGGGTCCGCGGCTGGAGGAGGCATTGGTGTTGGTTGTTGAGAAGCACCTGGCTGCGTGGGAACTTCGCCTCCCAGACCTTTGATCAACTGAACAGTCAATTGATCGGACGGCTGCAGACGTGCGACCTCTTGAAGCTGCTTGATCGCGGCCTCTTTATGGGTTCCGGTGATGTAGTGATAGGCCAATACAAAATGTGCGTCTGCGGCATCGGGTTTTTGTCTGACATACTGTTCGAGGTCACGTAGCTGCTTCGTGTATGTCTCGACACTCGGATACAGGCTGCTCATGGTCGTCCAATCCCAACCGGGACCAGCCGACAGGACCGCGTAGAGCGACGCAGCCGCCTTCTGATAGTCGGCAACGGCGAAGTAGATGAGCGCGCGGAATTCGTGCAGTGCGGCATCAGTGGGCTGATCCTTGATTGCTAGATCAACTTCCGTACCTGCTTTGACGTAATCGCCCGCCATGAAGGCGTCGCGAGCTGCGTCGGTATGCGTCAGACTGGCTTGCACCTGAGGAGGTGGTTGTGGCTGAGCCTGGTCCGTCAATGTGGATGGATCCTGGGCCACGACGACTTCTTGCGGCTGCGCGATAACCTGGATCGGCTGAGAATAGTTGTAGTAGCCAGCGTTACTTACGTAGTAGGGGTTGTTGTAGCTGGCATATCCCGAATCGTAATAGACCGAACCGAGTGCCCAGGCACTCAAGCCCCAGATCGCAGCGTTTCCATACCAGGGGCGATACCACGATCGATTCGCGTATCCATTCCAATACCCATTTCGGTACCCGGCTCGATATCCCCAAGCAGCCCCACCACCCCAATTGCCACCACCCCAATAGCCGTGGTGCCAGTTGTTATTCCAGTTGTGGCCGTTTCCCACAGCAAAATTGTGGTTGTTGTTGATGTTCACATTATTGAAATTGTTGTGACCGAAGTTGTTGTTCCCAATGTGAGTATTGTTCCCGATGCGGTTCCCAATGTTGTTGCCGCTATTGTTGCCAATGTTGGGACGATTTCCGGACCCGGGGCGATTGTTAATGAACGGATTCCGTTCACCGCTGCCGCCCTGCCCGGGACGCATGCCCGGCAAGCCGCCAATCGGGTTGCGTTCGCCGCTTCCGCCAGCTCCTGGCCGTCCTCCCGGTCGGTTGCCATCGCCAAAACCAGGTCTGTTTCCTTCGCCGATACCGGGCCGGTTGCCGCCACCCAATCCGGGCAACGTGCCGGGGCGATTTCCTGTTCCAATCCCGGGGCGATTGCCACCACCAATCTCGGGTCGATTGCCGACACCAATGCTGGGCCGATTCCCTCCTGCAATTGGATTCCCGCCGCCAATGTTTGGCCGATTGCCACCGCCGATATTCGGTCGGTTCCCGCCACCGCCGGCACCACCGAAATTTGGTCGGCTGCCCCCACCAATGCTCGGATGGCCACCACCCATATTGGGACGGCTGGCACCCATGCTTGGCCTGGCACCCCCGCCTCCAGCTGGTCGGCTCATAGAGGGTCGAGCCCCACCGCCTCCGCCTCGGCTAATCCCGCCTCCACCACCGCCGCGACCTCCACCGCCTCCAAACCCGCGCCCGAGTGCATCTTCATGCGAGGTCACAACAAACACGCAGAGCAGCAATGCGATCGTCAGTCTAAATTTCATGGCAGATGCTCGTTAACAGAATGAGCTAATAGATTCGAATGTCGACACTGGAAGCGGCCTGTTCACATTCAACCCGCCGGAGCAGGCGCGTGTCGCTTGATGACATTCTCTGGAACGTCTTCTGCTGGCTCGCCGCCGATCACTCGATCGTAAGCGCGCCAGGTCATGGTGTCCTGATCGATGAAGCGAAAGACACTGATTCCCGAAGTGACCTTGCCGGCAGCATTCACTCCGTGCGATCTCACGATCCACTCGTCGTCGATCCGAATCCATAGTCCCTCCGCGTACCCGCTGTCGGCGTCAAATGTCCACGACTTGAGCTGTCCGCTCAGTGGATCCCAGCCGATCCGCATCGATCCACTTGCCGAGGCGCTGCCAGCGATCTGCAGGGAGAAGTCGATCAGGAGATAGTTCCCGCTGTCATCCCAATGACAGGATGACTTCACGGTTGAATCAGCACTTTCATCCAGCCAATCACCAACCATCCAGGCGAGTGGCTGCAGATGATCGTTCGGTGTCAACTCTTCGGAATCTGCTTCGAAATCACTCACCGACGCGATCAGCCAATGTCCGTCGACCTTCACATGGACGACGACATAGCTGCTGACATTGGTTGCCTGATCGGGAACCGGCTGACCGCGGACGATCCCTTCTTCCAGTGCAATGTTCGGGGTGAGAACACGGATCGAAGTGATCTCGACCTCGATCTTGCTTTCGGGAAACTTCTTAAACATCTCTGCAAAGTTTTGCTGGATCGCTTCACGTCCCTTAATCAACTCGCCGTCTTCATCGGTGAATTCGGCCTTCAGCGCGAACAATTCAGCAACAGCCTTAGCATCGTGTGCCTTATAGGCCTTGGAAAATGCCGCGGCACTTCGCCGGATAGCTTCTTCGTCGGGATCTTTCACCTCTGCCGGCTTCTTAGTCGGTGCAGGCTTCTCTTTTGGCTTCTCTTGAACCTGCGCGAAGCCAATCCAGCCCGCCGATAAAATGGCGATGGCGATCAAGGGTGTGACAACTGTTTTCATGGAGTAGTGCATCGGTTCCCTGTCATATCAGTGCTCAACTCACCCTGCCACGCCCGCAAGTGATTGAAATGCCGGGGTATGGCGACATCGCCAAGTCAACAGCCGCCGATCCTTCTAGTGGAAAGGCAGACGAGTTTGTGAATTGGGAAGAATTGAAGATCAGTGTTACGCGGAGTATGAACTGTGCCCGCGCCGTTTCCAAGAGGCGACGCGAAATGCCAACATTTTTTCACAGATCCTAATCTGGATCTGCGTGAACTGGTCCTGTCGTCAATTGCATAGCCAGGCGAAATCAGTCAGAAATGGCACCTCACCTGAACAACAGATCGCCGAAATTGGCATCAGTACCAGGCGAAGAGGGTTTTTACTGAATGCGATCAACATTGCACAAACTTCTGGTCGCCGCAGTCCAGACTGATGCTATGGCGGAACTGGTCGATGGAACGTGGCGAACCCGATGCCTGCATTGCCGATCGGCGCTCTATGTTTCCGATGAAGGGGTGACCAGCAACGGTGCGACGCTCGAACACATTATCCCGCAAAGCTGGTTTGAGAAACGTGCCGCAGCGGATTTGATCGGGGATCTCACCGGACCGGATGATGTCCGCAACCTGGCTCTCGCTTGCCCTCGTTGCAATCAAGGAAAAGGTCTGAATCATGACAAGGCGGGACCATCCAATCAGCGTGCCCGCGAAGTTGTCCAGGCCCTCTTCGCGAAACGACAGGCGCGATACAACGCGCTTGATCCGGCCTAGCGAATTGCCAGCACTGGAATTGCCACGCCCGCCGAATAGAACGTCGAGCCCGTGACATTGGAAAGCCACGGAATCAGGGGTCGACCATCATCGCTTCGGGCCACGCCTCTTCTGCCACTCCAAGATGAATCACTTGATCTCCGTGAACGACAGTCCCAACGCCGTGTTCGCACTCCCAGATTTCCGAATGAAAGGTCATGCCGACCAATGCCAGCTGATCTCGCGAGTGGTAGGTAATCGAGACGCCTTCCAAGTCGAGCGTTCCCAGAATGTTTTCAGGCCGCAGAAGGAACTCGAATTCGTTGTCATTCAAGAAAAAGAATGATGCCCCCCGCTTGCGCGCCATTTGACAGAGCTGAGCTTTCAGGCTCTCGGCAAGCCGCTCGTGTCCTTGGACCAGGGCCGTGTAGGCAGCGCATTGCGGAGCGGTCGGTTCCAGGAACTCATCGATTTCTTTGCCATGTCCGAAACCGACCCTCGGGCTCCCCGACAAAATCCCGAGACTGAATCGCCCTTCTCGATGCGCATCGCTGCGGCGATCACGAAAGAACGGGGTGCCGTTGCTGCACCATTTTTCATAGCACTCCGCAAACGACGGAAGAACAATCTGTCCCGACCAGTCGCAGGTCGTGGTGTAACCGGACCATACCAGATGGCCCATGAGCGAATGTTCCAGAGTTCTCTTCGCGATTTCCATGACTATGGCGTCCGCCTCTGGTGAAGTGAACGAGGGAAGACGACATCATAAGCAGCAAGCGACAAGAATGCGTCCGAATGCGATGGCGCGCTGGAGGCCAACTGGTGGAACGGAGCATCCCCAGTCCCAGGATTAGGCATGGATTTGGGGACCGCTCTTTGTCGGTGATGAAGTCCGCATCACTCTTGTCACAACGCAGCCATGCCCAAGCCTGTTCGCTGGCAACCGTTGCCAATCTCGATCACGGATCCGTGCAGGTCTCGAGCGGCCGGTAGTAATGACATGACGATCGCGTTGGCGACATTTTCTGGTGTCTGAAACTGGCCGTCGGGGAAGCGGTTGCGGATCGCAGCTTCACGGACGGCATCCATGATCGCTTTATTCTGAGCGGCCAGGACGAATCCTGGCTCCCATCCCAGAACCCGCATCGCGGGCCATCGCTTCGAGGCTTCGAGGACCATGAATTCGATCCACTCTCGCAAGGCGGCCTTCGACGAGCGATAGGCGAAGACGCGACTCAGGTCCATCGTGTAGGACATCGAGCAGATCGCGCCGATGCGCGGCAGGGTCGATTGATCCATCACACCGGACTTCAAGAGCTTTCGTGCAAACTCGACTGGACCCATGAAATTCAGTCTGACAGTTCTTTCGAAGATTTCGTCTGAAAAGTCCTGAAACAGTTCCCGGGGACCAACACCCTTCACCACGCCGCCGCCGACCAAAGTGAGGATGTCCAATGGCCGATCACCGAGCTGTCTGACGATTTGTCCGATGGCCGGATCGAACGTTGAAGAATCGGTGAAGTCGCACGTCGCACCGCCGGCCCAAGCCCCCCAGCGAGATCCCAACTGCGTGCTCGTGGTGTCGATGGCATTGTCCGAGATCGATGTCCCCATGACCGAACAGCCATGGTCAGCGAGTCGCTTACAGATCTCTTTTACGATCTGTGCGTCGCAACCCACAACCAGCGCGGTGCACCCATCCACGCGATAGCCCCACAGAGCGAGAACGTGAGCCCGTGCCTCAATCAGATCGAGCGACTGCTGCCCGTGCCCAAGTGTCCCTCGTGACGCGGTAGCAATCGACGAGTCCGTCGTTCCAGAGTCGAGACGACGAGCATAGTAGGGTG
>CBIHQO010000379.1:0-6592 GCA_966211735.1 uncultured Schlesneria sp. | reverse complement strand
CGAACACGTTGAAATAGCGCAGGCGAACGGTTTCCAGACCGTATGTCGAAGCAAACGCCTCGCAGTAGAGCTCCCCGGCGAGCTTGGCTGCCGCATAGGGAGACAGAACTTCCGGGACTTGCCCTTCGTGCTTGGGCATCGTCTTCTGGTTGCCATAGGCACTGCTCGAAGCGGCGTAGACGACGCGCCTGACACCGGATCGGCGGCTGGCATCGAGGATATTGATCGTCCCGGTGGCGCAAGCTGCGTGTGAATCCAGCGGTTTGTCGACGCTACGAGGCACTGATGCTAGCGCGCCCTGATGGAAGACGACATCGACACCCGTGACGGCCGATTCAACGGCGGCCAGGTCGCATAAGTCGCCTTCGCGGAAGTCGACCTCCGATTTGATGTGATCCAGATTGGCCAGTGATCCGGTCGAGAGGTTGTCGAAAACTCGCACCGCATGGCCGTCTCGAACCAGCCGCGTTGCCAGGTGCGACCCGATAAACCCCGCTCCGCCAGTCACCAGATATGTTGTCACGTCAAAAGCTCCTCAAGTATTTCGCTGTAGACGGTGCATTCAATTCCCAAACGGGGAAAGCCGATTGCCGGCCGACCGCCTACAGAATAGTCCAAACCTAGCATCAAATTGATGCCGAGGCGCAACAAGTCCTCGCGGCGAAGTCGCAACGTGGCGTGGAAAGTTCGCAACATGCCGGAATCGGTCGCTGCAAACCGGCCCTGAATTTGTCCAAGAAGTGATCAATATCTTTCGCGGAGATTCCATTCCGGGCAATGGACAATGCGTGAGTTCACGCCAGAAAATCCACGCTGATCATCCTTTATGATCTGTGCGGAGGTTTCACGATGCCAAGTTGGTACAAGGTGTCAGGGGGGCTGACTTGGGTTGTACTTTTTGAGAAAAAGGTGGCGGAATGCTTTGTCGTCAGTTGATTTGAGACGGCAAAATTCGTGAAAACGATCGGAGTTTTGTACTCTATCTTCGCGGGCATTGTCGGGGCGTTCAAACTGCCGGACAACTCGGATCAGTCGCGGGCCAAAATCCTGTTTGGGGGTCGTGTCATGAAATACCTGCCCAAATTCGCGTTGGCTGTTGTCCTTCTCGATTCAAGCCGGGCATTGACGGCGACTGCGGAAACGCCACGAGGCTCTGGATCGGACGCGTCGAAAGTTCAGCAGGTTTTGCTCGCGGAGATTCAGGATGGCGCGACGAATCTTGATCGGAGGGGCTTGCTGAGCCCGCAGTTGGATTCCGCATCAACTTCCGATTTAGTCCACTGGCAGGCGGGATATCTGAAGGCTGGTGGGAAGTGGCTCCCTGCCGAGCAATTGGCGAGTGGCATTAGCCCGTCAACCCTGGTCGACTACCGCCGACAACGCAACGCCGCTCCCAAGACCGCTGAGGGACAATTGAAGCTGGCGAACTGGTGCCGCAGTCAGAAGTTGGTTGACCAGGAACGAGCGCACTTGTCCGAGATGCTGACACTTTCCGGCCCCGAGATCGATCGGACCCCGATCTACCGACGAATGGGGTATCGACCCCTAGGAGCCCAGTGGGTATCGAGTGCGGAGTTCACAGCCGCTCAGACGCAGGTTCGGCAGCTTCAAGCGAGCTTGAAAGAATGGGCTCCGAAGCTGGAGCGAATCGCTCGAGATTGGGAGGCGACCCCCAAGCAGCAACAACAGGCGAAAGAGAAGCTGAATGCGATCCAGGATGTCGCTGCGATTCCAGCGATGCTGGCCGCTTCCTCGATGTCGAGGACTCTGGCGCTGGCGGTTTGCGATCAGTTGAAGGAGATCGACGCCTTTGAATCGTCGCAAGCCCTCGCCACGATCGCGATTCAATCGGAATGGGCCAGCGTTCGCGAGTCGGCAACCGAAGCACTGAAAGGTCGCAGGTTGGAAGACTTCGTGCCGACATTGCTGGCGGCAATGCGCAGTCCGTTCCTTGTGACGAAGCATAACAACAATCAAGTCAGCCCACGTCTTATCTTCCGCGAAGAAGCAGATCGTTATCTCGCCATCGATCTCAACCTGATGCCTGTCGTCGCTCACGTTTCCGCCATCCCCACAATGCGATTGGGGCCAACGATCCTATCATCGGACAAACGATTCTCGAACGATCTGCTTCGGAATGTCTCGGCGATCGACCACGATGTTCACCAACGGGTCGATGAAGAGAACGAATTCACGGAGGATTACAACACTCGGGCCGCATCGATTCTTTCGCCGTTGTGTGGCCAGGAACAGACTACGGATCCAAGGTTTTGGTGGGCTTGGTGGCAGCTCTATACTGGAACTGTTCCCGTGCCTAAGAAGTGTGAAGTGATTCACAAGCAGGCACCGGTACCAATTGAGATTCTGGTTTACGTGCGAAGCTGCAGTTGCCTCGTGGCGGGTACGCTGATCCAGACTGACAGAGGTCCAGTTGCCATTGAAATGATCGAAGTTGGCGACCGAGTGCTGTCGAAGGATGTCGAAACTGGCGAACTGGCGTACAAGCCCGTGCTGCATACCACAGAGCGGCCTGCGGCACCTGTCAAGAAACTATGTATCGAAGGCGAATCCATTGTCGCGAGTAACGGGCATCACTTCTGGGTCAGCGGAAAAGGTTGGGTGAAGACTCACGAACTGAAAGCCGGATCACCTGTGCATACAGTAACTGGAACGTCGCGGCTGAAAGCACTCGAAAGCCAGCCGGAACCGGCCTCGGTTTATAATCTGGTCGTGGCGGACTTCCATACGTACTTCGTTGGACCGTCGCTGATTCTCAGTCACGACGTGCTGCAGCCCGCGCTGACGAACACGAAGGTTCCTGGATTGCAGCAAGCTCTCGCTAGTGATGACTGAATCCCGTTGCCGATTCTGCTCACGAACATCAGCGATTTGGCAAACAGAATAGCGCACGCTTGTTCGGGGGGGGGCACAGTTTGCCAGATGGAGGTCGCTCGTGTCAGATCTCGGTCGTCAGGCGGCCTTGCGAGCGACTCGGATTTCGCGCAGGTCGACCATGTCGTGGATGTTGCCTCGAACGGGCTGGCTTTCGAAGCGGCCGTCTTGAGTATCCAACCGCATTCTCATTTCGGTCGTCGGACAGAGCATGGTCGAGATCACCTTGCCACTGACTTCTGACATGGGAATCGCGGTGACCTTGAACTGTTGCAGGATCGTCGGCAGCACTGTCTTCAAGATCAGCATGGCCAAGGGAGCGCCGATACACATCCGCGGTCCGGCCCCAAACGGAAGGTATTCGTATGGCGATGGATTGATGGTGAGCCATCGTTCCGGACGAAACTCTTCGGGGTTCGGATAGAGTTCTGGCATGTGATGCGTCATGAACTGGCTGAACACGATTCCTGCCGCGGGAGCCAAGGCAAAGGGGCCCAGTTGCGTTGGGAGTGCCGTCATTCGCTGCGAATACGACGAGGCTGGCAGAATGCGCATGCTCTCCTTGATGACGCGTTCTGTGCACGAAAGGCGCTCCACTTGCTCAATGCTGGGGAAACCGCCGCTTAATTGTGTCTTGTGTTCCTGATGCAGTTCAGACATCACGGAGGGATGCTCGGCCAGCAGGAACAGTGTCCAGGCCAAGGTGTGAGCCGTCGTCAGGTGAGCGGCTCCGAACATCAATGCCGCCTGGCCGATCAGTTCTTCGTCGGAGATGCTTCCTTCGCTGTCGTGAGCACTGATCATCAGCGACAGGGCGTCGCTGCCGTTTGGATTGCTTTTCCTCTGGCCGATCATGGCCTTGATTTCGGTTTGCAGGATCCCGGCGTAATCCAGCAGTTCCCCGTAACGATTGGCGATGTCCTGGTTCGCGACAAAGGCGCCCATGCCCAGTTCGTGATTCATGTGGACCCAATGGTCAATCATGTGTCCGATCCGGTAAGCCATATCGGCATCGTCGATGCCGAACAGGATCGTGCTGGTCATCCTCAGCATTAAATCGGTCATGTCCCGGTTGATGTCCCGTTCAGTACCGGGCTTCCAGTCCGAGAGCATTTCTTCGGTCAGTTTGCGAATCGTGGGGACGTAGTTCAGGATCGCTTTCTTGAGAAACGCATCCATGACCAGACGTCGTTGCCGTTTGTGTTGTTCTCCATTCATGCTGAGCAGGCCGGAGGACAGATTGCGCTGTGGCGACTTTCGTGATCCCCGGATGGCGAAGAACTGTGAATGGTAGGTCGTCCCATCACTCAGAATCTGATGATTGAAGTGGGGCCCAAAGGCGAAGTAGATCCGCTGCCCCTCATCTTCCAGGGCGGCGATGTTCCCGTGCCGGGCCTGCAGTTTTTTCATGCAGGCAATCGGATCGTCGGGAAAATCGAACAGGCGACCACGCGTGACCGGCAGCGGTTCGTCAATTCCGTGCGTCAGAACGAGGTTGTGAGTCGACATCGTTGGTGCTTCCCTGCTGGCAAGTCGAAAGGCATCATGCCTTCCCTAAGGTACCTGCGCCACTTGGGCTTGTACCATGAAGCCCAAGTGGCTCCAAGAGATGTTTTCAACGATTCTTACAGATTCGAGACCGCCTGAGAAATTCGTTTCCAAATCCGGAAGATTACGGGTGTTGCGACGGATTTTTGCTTCTGTAACTCGCAGCGGCGCGAGCGACCATGCCGCAGTGGGAATAGGGAGAAGCGGTTACACCTTCGATGGCATTCACGAGCCGCGAATGCGGCAGTGATTGAAATAAAATGTCGCCTTCCAGAGGCTGGTAGCTCCAGAAGGCGACGTATGCCGCACCATAGACCCAAGCGAATACAGCGAATGAGAGAAGGGCACACGCTACAGCGGTCACGACGACGATACGTCGCGACCGCTCGTTCCGTCTCAGGGGAGTCGCCATGACTATCGCCCCTTTAAAGATTCACCTGAATTCAGTCAGTTGGAATAGCTGGGAACATCAATCCAGCGGCGTTCGGCATATGACTTGAGCACGGCATCGGCGACGGCTTGAGCACTGGCACCGTCGTCGAATCCTGGCGTGGCGTCTCGGCCTTCGACGATCGCGCTGACCAGTTCGTAGACCAGGTCATAGCGGAAGACGGTGCTTGGTTTGCCAACTGCTGGATCGCGAGGGCTGCCTTCGGGCTTCATGAACTGGGACGGGACGAGGGACTTTTCCATCGTTCCGCCGTGCTTGCCGACGAGGATGTAGTTCGGGTCGACCAATTGATAGACGGCGGAGCCTTCGCTGCCGTTGACTTCGGCCCATTCGAAGCCGACGCCGCTGTTGTGGTGCCCCTTCATCAGGGTGCTCCCTTCCCAGACGCCGACTGCTCCGGACTTGAACTGTCCGATGAGGGCCGACCAGTCATCGACTTCGGATGGAGCGCAAGTTGTTCCATCGGCATTTTTGTCGCGAGGTACGAACGTCTTCACCGCGCCGCAGACGCTTTGAATGGGGCCCATCAGATCCTGTGAGAAGTCAATGCGGTGGATGGTCATATCGTACAGGTCACCCGCACCGGCCAATTTCTTGTACTGACGCCAACCCCAGCTTGTTTCGGCCCAATACAGGAACCGCTGGCTACGGAAATGTCGCGGCTCGCCGAGCGCACCTGATTTCACGAGATGTCGCAGATATCTCATGGACGGAGCGAAGCGATAGGTGAACGCCGTCATGTGTCGCACGCCTTTCGCCTTCGCGGCCTGATACATGGCGTCCGCTTCTTCGTAGCTGACTCCCAGCGGCTTTTCGCACATGACGTGCTGGCCCCCTTCGATGCAGGCGAGGGCGATGTCTTTGTGATTGAAATTCGGGGTAGCGATGATGACGGCATCGATGTCGCGATCGGCGGCGATTTTCTCGTAATCGGTCGTGTACTTGGCCGGTCCCCACTCCTTTTTGCGTTGTTCCAAGAGTTGTTCATTGGGATCGCAGACCGCAGCCAGCTCGCAGCGCGGATCGAGCCTGATTCCGGGGACGTGATGAAAATCGGAGACCAGTCCCGCACCGATAATCGCGATTCGTACCTTCTCGTTGGCCATCTCTGTCTTTCGTGAATCTGTAGAGTACCGTCACGGATCGAGTTGTCCGTGGCCCTGTTTTTACAGGGCGATCGGCCGAAGGGGAAGTCGGGCGGGATTGTTTCAGAGCGAAAGTCAGATTGCAATTCGAGCGTCGTCCGAAACCGGCAATCACTTCCCCGCCTGTCCTCGCCCGACCAGTTCAATCGCCAGCGAGGCCGCTTGCTCGGCGGATGAGATCGCGCCATTCAGTTGGGCGTCACGAATCGTTTCCAAGAGCGATTTGAAGGCAGGCCCGGGATTCAGCCCCAGCGATTTCAGGATGTCGCCAGTCATCAGCGGCGGAGGATCGATGACCGACTGGGGCGTTCGAGCCAAGTATTCGTCGCAGAATAGGACCGATTGCAAGTCCGCTTCGGTGGCGAGGAGTTTGACACGCAGCAAATTGATCAGATCATCACGAAACGGGGCGGCCAGCGTTCGCTTCAGTCGCGCTAACGTTTGCGTCGGGGCGTCGAGCAGATCGTTTTGGTGAGCAACCAGCCACGTGATTCGGTCGGATTCGTCGTTTGACAATTTCAGCCGCCGGCAAATGTCGTACACCACAGGCCGCGCG
>CBIHQO010000378.1:0-6596 GCA_966211735.1 uncultured Schlesneria sp. | reverse complement strand
CATCCAAAAATCGCACCGAGTTGCAGCTTAGACTTCTCTGCGGGTCTACTTAGTGTGGTCACCGCCCGCAGGTCCGCTTCAAGGCTATTTTCGCTCGCGATTCGTTCTCCGCTACCGAAATCGTGAGGCACCGCAGAGATTAAGACTTTGGTATCGGCAACAAAGCAGCCTGCAAATCCGAGGGCATTGCCCAGAGCGCGGAAAGCCCCCCCCTGCCACACCTCCAATAGTGACACTCTGAACAAAATCTCCGAATGTCGCCTTACCATCCGTTGGGTTGATCGCCTTCGCCAAACCGGTCGTTCCCAGCCACAAGACAGCGGAACTGACCATGCCGTTGCCGATCGCTACGGCATATGTGCAGGCCGAAAAAGGTGCCGCTGCGACCAACGAGACTGCGATCGCCGTCGAGGCACCAAAGGTGAGTCCCACCAGCCCGGCACCACTGGTGTTCATCAGGTAGTCATCACCCATCATCCCCCGGACATAGTTTTCGCCGATGTAGTCGGAAAACGAGTTGTCTGTCCGCGACGCCCAAGAGTCCAAGATATCGGGGCCGCTAGTCCGTGTTGACGTCTGAGCGCTGACCGTGGTCGATAGAGACCCCTCTTTGACGGTTTGGTAGCCGGCACGTTCTGCTATCTCGCGTTCGGAGGCTAGCGGATCGGTGAACATGCTCCCAATAATTTTCAATCGCAGCCCCCAGGTGATGTCTGAGGTAATGCCGCCGAGTCTGTCAACGTTGAGAACTCCTTGAGAACCTGAGGATGTGCCGCCCGTTCCATTGCCACCGCCCGTGGAAGCGCCCGCGGCGGGTTGATTGCCGCTGCTGCTCCCGCTTGAACTTCCGCCACCGGCACCAGAACTGCCAGATTGTGTCCCACTACCGCTACCACCATCGGACTGCGTTCCACCGCCGGAGCCAGTAGCATTACCCCCGCCGTTCGCCGGAGCGCCGCCAGCCGGCGATTGGATGCCGGACCCTGTACCTGACTGATCCGGGGTCGCGAACGAGAGGCTCAATTCGACATAGCCGGGTAACGTGGCCGGATCAATCATCTGGCTGGTATTGGCACCAGGCAGATCGATGACGTAATCGGGGGCGACTGTCCCGTTTCTTGTGCCGCCGGAACCGCCCGAGCCGTTCGTGCTGCCTGAACCCGTCCCGCTGCTACCACCACCGCCGCTCATGCCTCCATTGGTATTGCCCGCAGGAATGATCGTGGTCCAAGAGTATGGCGGAGTCGTCGTCGAGCCGGTATCGGGAGGCGAGGTATACGAGTAGGGATAGCTGCTACCGGACGTGGAACTGGTGCCGCCACCTGATCCCGACGAGTGGCTGAAGTTGGTCTGGGTCCAGGCGTAGTAGCCGGAATTACTGTTGCTGTTATCCCAGTCGTGGGAACCGCCCGAACTGACTGTCGTCTGCGACCAACAATCGGCTTTCGTCTGCTTGTCCGTCGAACCGTTCCAACTGGTTTTGTCGTAGTTATGCGTGGCCCAGGAACTGGAGCCCGTGGAGGCATAGGCCTGATAAGAGCTCGTGGTCTTGCTGGCGCTGTAAGCTGTCCCGCTGCTGTCGGTGGTCTTCGACGACCAACCGGAGTTGGAACCGGAACCGGTAGAAGACGACGAGGTCTTCTTCGTGGCTGGATCATAGTCGGACGACCAGGTATTCAGAGAACTCGATTCGCTGTGGGTCTTGTTATCCTCGGTACTGCCACTCGAACCGCTGTAGATCGAGCCGTTTCCGGCTGAATAGTCGCCGGAAGTGCTGGAATACGAGGACTTCGAAGCGGCCAACGAATGCCAATCGGACCACCGTTGAACTTCAAATAATGAAGTCGAAATTCATTCGGAAACTGAAATCCGAATCATTCTTCGATTTCAGCAAAGTGTAACTCGTCGATTTCCGGCGACGTCCGCTTCAAGCGAATGGCATCTAGGCATAGACATCCTGCGGGGTTGACAGTTCGTGTAGTGACCTGTCCTTATGGAGCAATTTAGGTCAGCACGAAGTTGGTTATGAGCTTCAGCGTCTTCGCCAGTGAGCACTCTGCGGCGGCGGCAACAGATTATGGGTCCCCTCGGGATAGCCGTTCAATTGGTCGTGAATCTCTTTCCAATTCATTGGCACGTCATCAATCCTATCCGATAATGACAGAACCCGTTCGACAGAACGTGCGTCTAATCAATATCAAGATCCTCAAGAGAAGCTCCCTCCGGAAGATCGCGGACTTTGGCGAGAAGTTGAGCCGAGATTGACCAATAGACGCGGAGATCAGCCACTTCCAAATTCTCGACGACATCGTCTCCACCTAAGAACAAGGGTTTGATGTAGCCAACACATTCGTCGTAAGCCGGTGCTGCTCCGCCCGCCTCTTGCCATTCCTCAAAGAAATCGGAGGACAATGCGTCCTCTCTGTATTCGACCAATTCCTCATTGTGGAAATCAATGAATGTCACCGGGATTTCCATGACTTCGCCGACACCAGGCTCAAGCCTCAAAATGAGATACTCGCCTTCGTCCGAGGTTCTGGCAAAGTCGATCGCAAAACTTCGTCCCACCCAATCGAAGGCAAAACAAAGCATCTCGCCAGAGTGCTCAGGAAACGCCTCGGCGACATTGGCGGTCCAAGCCGCCATCTCTGCAGTCGGAAGAATCCGATAGAGCCCCTTTTCGTAGGCTGCCCCTGCATGCTGCGCCAAGAACGCGGCCATGCCGGGAGAATGTTTTTCAACAGCAGCCAGCGCGTCTGTCGCCTGGGCGGTCTTTTTCGGCAGCTTGTCACGCCGAAAGCTCTTATCAAACATATTCAGGACCACCCTTTCATTTCAGGAGATTGTAACCTCTCCAATTTTTGTACCCGCTGGAAGATTCTTTATCGCATGTTGAATTTGCGATCCCAAACTCCGATTGACACTGTAATCGAGGGGTTTCATGTTCGCCACGACGTCATCGCCCCCTAGCTGCAAATCGACCATGTGATCGACATCGTGATCTGTTTTAACAGATTTCTTGGTTTCCGATTTGTACCGAGTTGACGCAGTTCCTTTACGCGGAGGATTCTTAACCACTTTTAGATCGGCTTTATTCAACGCGGCAACTTTTTTCCTAGCCGCGGCTTTTTGGGCCACCGTCCATCCTTCTTTGTACTTCAACTGGACTTTTATACCATCACTGCCACCGTGAGTATTATGGACAAGAACCTCGCCATTGCCAACTGCGTAACACCGGAATTGCTCAACGGAGAAATTGTGGACAGTCGTCTTTGAAGGAACTCGCTCAACACGCTCGATCGGAATTCGTCTGCCATCGCGCAGTAGAAGGATGTCTCCGGGACGCAGGTCAACAGCATCCACCCATCGTCCCGAAACAGCAGAATTCTCGGGAGATGCTTCCAGATGTTCTCGCACAGGACGATCTGCGAGTTCATTGCCTGAGACGACATAGAAAGGATGTAAGAGTGTGGCCTGAATCACCTCACTTCCGACGGTAATCGATGCCAAGTCGGCCGCATATTCACGAACAAACTTCTCAAGAACAGGGCGCAAGTGCCAATCACCTCCAACGAGATCAAAGGACCAGACCTGATCTCCGGGGCGAATCGTCTCAATTGGTCGCAAGCCATCGGCTGTACTGACCGGCGTTCCCGCAACGAAGCAGATTTTATTGTTTGTTGCGGCACGTGCCTGATTGGCGAGCCACCCGCCTCCCTTCGGGCATGTAACTGACAATCCCAATCGCGCCGCTCCATTGATCCCCGCAGTACCCACAGTAGCAGCAACTCCACATGCCGCACCGAAACCTTCAATCGTGCGGTCAATGCGATCTTCGGGAGTTAATGTTTCGCCGGTTAGCATGTCGGCACCGACAATTCCTTCTGCCAGTTTCGAAACCCCCGTCACCGCGGAAGCACCAACCAAAACACCGTTAATCCCTCCTCCAGCCGCATCGTAGGCAGTATTGAATGTGTCCTTAGCACTGTTAAATCCGTTGATTACCGTGTTGTAAGGGTCCGCAGCGGCAGCAGCGATTCCTCCAACACTATTGACTAGGCTCCCTACGAAGCCCGCCGCACCCGCCCAATATGAATTTTCTGTCCATTGTCCGGCAGCATCAATCGCTCCGACTAACTTCCCTGTGGCCCATCGAATCGCGTCTGCCTTGGCTTTGCCGCTGAAGAGATATTGCAGCGTGTCAAGGTCAACGGAAGACGAGGATGCCGCGGAGCTCGTTACCGATAGGCTTGCCTCTGGTAGCCCACTTGAGCTGAGTGAAACACTAGTCGATGCCCCAGGCAAATTGATCACAATCGGTTGCGATGTAGATCCGCCGCCATTCCCATTTGAACCCCCCGTGCCACCATTGCCACTGCTTCCACCGCTGCCGCTCATCCCGCCATTCGTGTTGCCAGGAATGGTCGTGGTCCATGAGTACGGTGGAGTGGTGGTCGAACCTGTATCGGGCGGGCCACCCCATGGACCGCCCCAACTGCTGCTGGATGTCGAACTGCTCCCGGTTCCGCTGCCGCTTCCTGAAGAGTGAGTGAAGTATGTTTGTGAGGATGTTCCACTTGCGGAGCCTTTATTCCAATTATTCCACTCGTGAGCACCGCCAGAACTCATTGTGGTCTGAGACCAACCGTCCGCTTTGGTTTGCGTGTCAGTCGAACTGCCCCAACTGGTCTTATCATAATAGTGGTTTGACCATGAACTCGAACCGGTCGTCGCGTAGGCCTGATAGGAATCCGTCGACTTGGTGGCGCTGTAGGCGTTCCCGCTGCTGTCGGTCGTTTTCGATGTCCATCCCGAACCGGAACTGGAACCCGAGGATGATGTCGAAGTCCTACTCGTCGCCGGATCGTACTTCGACGACCATGTGTTCAAATAACTCGACTGGCTGTGACTTTTATCGTCTTCGGTGTTTAAGCTGGAGTTGGTATAGATCGAACCGTTGCCGCCAGCGTAGTTACCGGATGAGCCAGAATACGAACTGGCACTAGATGCAACATAGTTCCAATCCGACGACGCGGAGCCGGTTGAAGCCCCTGCCTCTGTCCATTTGCCGTTACTGTCATATGTCACGTAATCGTAGACTGCTGAATCCGACTCTTGACTCTCCGCGATGGATCCTGATTTCCCAGATCCAGAGTATGAACCGCTGCCGCTTAAATCATGATGTGCATGGCCATTGGCCGAGCCCGTCCCACTTTCAGCGGTGCTCCATGCTCCATTCGAAAATGTCAGTTTGTCGTTGTAGTTGTATTGCCACTCGTTGGAAGAATCCTGATTCACATCGCCGGTCACATTGCCAGCTCCGTTATCAAATCCTCGCGAATATGTTCCCGTTCCAGATGATGACGTCCCGCTCCATTGCTTCCCGGTCCCGCTTCCTGATCCTGTCCCATTGTCCCAAACGGAATTGGTCAGTTTCCAAGTGGCAGAATAATTTCCCGAATAAGTTTGTCCACTGCTGCCAGATGTCGTGATCGTTGTGGAACCACCATTTTGAGCGGTGGTTGCTGACGTTGCCCAATCGTCAGTGTAGTTGTCAGTTAGGCTTCCACTGGCACTCGCAGATCCATTGGCCGTCCATGCTCCGTTGGATGTCCGCGCGAAGGTCATATCCGTATTGTTGAACCACTTGCTGTCGTAATCCTGTGTGTAGGTTCCAGATCCACCACTGTAAGAACCGGAAGCCGACTTCTTACTCTCGCCAGAGGAACTCCCGGATTGCGATCCCCCACCCGAATTCGTCCAAGAAGTACCATTGAACGAGGACATCCAATTTGCGCTATAATTCTCTTTGTTTTTCGCAATGGATAACGTGGTTCCGGCTATTCCGTGAGAGGCCACATAGGTCCCTGTGGAACTCGACGAATACGACGATCCCCCGGAATTGCTGCCACCGTTGGTTGCTGAACTCAAGGTCCATGCTCCACCGTTCAGATTCCAGGATTCGTCCTTTGTAGTTGAGCTATCTTGATCAAACTTGTAGGTAACCTTGGCTGATGAGCCGCTGGTCGACCCATCGAAGGAGGATTCTTGACTTGAATGACTATTTGCGGATGCAGTACCGCCATCCTTCGCCACGAGTGCATTCTGAGCAGCATCGTACTTATATTGAACGTTCCAACTTTGTCCTCCGCCACTATCTGCTTTTGTTGTATACTTCCCAGTCGCTCCATTCAATGCAATTGTGCCGCTGCCACTACTGCTGCTGGTGTTGGATGTCGTGAATTTATTTAGGCCATCACCTGTAACTCCAGTTGTCTTACTGTCGTACATATTCCAGTTGAAAGTGCTACTTCCGCTAGCCGACGATTTCATATTGCCAGTGACTGTGCCAAGGGTGTAACTCCCCGTGCCAGAAGCAGATGTTGAACTCGTGGTTTTGGAATAATCAAGTCCGCCTGAATCCGTCGTCGTCCAGTTTCCTCCTACGACAGAGTACTTGCCAAAACTGCCTGTACCCGCCGTTTCCGAGCCACTTTCAGAAAGATTGTTTGTAAATGTCACCGTACCAGTTGAGTTCCCTTGGCCGTCAGTCAAAGTGCCCGAAACCGTAGATTTACCGCTCCCTGAATATGATA
>CBIHQO010000377.1:0-6597 GCA_966211735.1 uncultured Schlesneria sp. | reverse complement strand
GCCGCTTGCGAGGTGTTTTGGACCGCGAAATACCTCGCTGTTGTAGACTTGCTGCGCACTTGCTCACGTTACCCACCTTGTCAGTGCGACGTGATGCATGAACATCAAGACCGTATCCGAAGCGCCGCGCTCAGCGCGTCGAGCAGTGCTTCAACTTGTTCAGCAGGCCGAGCGGCAAGCCGAACATAGCTGCTATCACTACTAAGCTTGTTGCTACCTTCGCAGACGAGATAGCCGTAATCGCACAACAGCCCGTTCCACAGCATCACTCCGTCAATCTCGCATGTCACCGGAAAGAGTCCACGCCAGGCGGAACGTTCAGGACTGTCCAGCGGCGAGGGCTTGCACGTCGCTCGTCGTCAGGGGAGTGCCGCCCACTCCCCATTCGCCACTTTTGACCTCTTCGATCACGACCCAGGTCACCGGACGCAGGTTCTCGCCCTCGATGGAAACCATCGTGTCCGTGAGTTTGCGAATCATCTCTTGCTTTTGTGCATGCGAGAAAACGCCTTCGATCAACTTGACGTTCAGTAGTGGCATAAGAAGCGCTCCATCCAATTGTTGAAGTTGCTGATGTGATTCAGCACGCGCCGCAACTTAAAAAGTGCGTACTGTTGAAATTGCGATCAACCACAAACATCGCCAACAATAGCACGATCGGTCGTGCTATTCTTTTTCTTGAAGTTAACGACCGATCGTGCTATTTTCAAGGCATGGCAAAACAAAAAGCAGCAAAAACAGACGCCCCAACCGGCGAACCCCGCCGGTCGGCGGGCCAGCTCAGCCGCGCCACGATCCTGCTCACTGCCGCCAAGCTGGTGACCGTGAAAGGTCTCGAAGGCCTGTCGATCGGTGAGTTGGCTGCGGAAGTGGGGATGAGCAAGAGTGGGCTGTATGCCCACTTCAAATCCAAGGAAGAGCTGGATCTGGCGACAATTGAAACAGCCGCCACGATCTTTGACCGCGAAGTGCTTCAGCCCGCGATGGCGGCCCCGCCAGGACTGCGGCGAGTCCGCGCCCTGGCGGATTCATTCCTGCTTCATCTGGAGCGGAGGATCTTCCCAGGGGGCTGTTTTTTTGCGGCCGTCCTCGCGGAACTCGACACACGGCCCGGATTAGCACGAGATCGGGTCTCTAAAGTGCTCGACGCATGGCTGACATTGCTCACTCAGTGTTTCGCCGATGCCCAGGCAACTGGCGAAATCAGGCCTCAATCGGATATCGCTCAAGCCGCTTTTGAAACAGAGGGGATGCTCCTGACTGCGAATTTCCTGTTCGTCATGCGAGACGACATCACGCCGTTGAATCAAGCGCGGCAAGGGCTGGAAAACGTCATCACTCGATTGGCCGCCAATCCCGCGTCAAAGCAGAAGCGGCCAATTGGTTGCAGCGCATCTGTGTGCAGATTGAAGATAAGTCCTCCTTATTTTACGGTGCGAAGCGACGTTCCTCGGCATACGCTCTTGCATCGCTATGATTTCCTGATGCGAAGCACATCAGAAAGCTTGAACCAGCGATCAGGCCATGCGAAGATTAAGCAATCTGGCCATGATGAAAGGCGGTAGTTCCGATGAGCATTGAAGATGCCCCTCATTTTGTGTTGCAAGCCAAAGAGCTGGCGGCTTGGATCGAAAAACAAGGCACGGATCGATGGTGGAATGTTGATGGCGACCCTCTTCTGACGGGGCGACTCGATTTTCCGTGCCCAGGCGATGAATTGGCTGCGGAACTCAGAAAGATTGATCGTTTACTGCTCGTTCAGGACAAACAGAAACGGTCGAACGCAACGGGGCAGGAGATCCATGGCGATGAAATCGACACCGTCGTCGACCGCCTGGAAAATAACGTGCAAATCACAGGCAATAGGAAGCCGCACTGGCTGAAGGACCGCCTTCTATATCTGTGCTGGAAGGGGAGTCGAAATGAATGGCTTTTGGTCGAGGATGAGGAAACCACCGAAAGAACTCAAGACGACCTCGCACATGCCAGCAAAAAAGGATAGCCATGCCTCGACGGGCGATTGATCTTGGTCTCCGCATCAAAGAGATGCTGCAGCATGTTGAAGAATTGCCCCAGGAGGCGATCGCTCCGCTATCTCACTATAAACGGACCAGTACGCATCTCTGGAATTCACTCCTCTATGTCGAATGAGCGTTCAGTCAGGACGATCTCTATCCGGCGGTTGTGCAGCGTCATTTGGGCCGATTGAACGGAATGATATTGGTAAACCTGATAGAAACTTTTGAGCGTTTTTTGAAGGAAATCGCGGCTGTCGCCATCGACTATTTGGCTCCCTTCACGCTGGATGATCGATTTGACGAGTTTCCTGTTCACGGAAGTAATCTTGCATCGTTCTATGGGGCGGGCGCGATTGGAAAAGCATTGTGTGAATCCGCGACTTGGCTGAAATGCGCGGAAATCAACAAACGCTTTCGCAAGTTGCTTGCTCGTCCCTTTCACGATGGCGACTTCTACCTCTTTCCGGGGAACAACCACAATCCGCCAGCCGAACGCTTTCGGCTCCCAATCATGGACTTAATATGGCAGATCCGGCATACGATGGTTCACAACGTGGGAGTGATCACTCAGTCTGATGCACTTAAACTTCGCTTGCTCGCCAAGGAACCGCTGCTAAACTCGCCTCGCGTTCTTTTGCCGACGCGAGACGATCTTCGCTATCTCAAACGATTCTTGGACGAAACGGCTCAAAGTTGCAATCAACGAATTGGTAATCGGTTGGCCGAGTTGTTGACGCTGCTGCACGGTGGTGATCCAACGCTCTTTGTCGCTCAAGAGGAGGCCAACGCGTTGTCATCGGACTTCGGAGTGTCCTTGACCGTGGCGGGAATAGCTGGGACCGTGCCGCTGCCATAACACATTTTTTGCGGACAGGAACCGACAATGCCGAATCGAATTGCGACAATGCAGGATGTCTATGATGCCGAAGCCATCATCAATGAGCATCTGTCTCCGGCCCCGCTCGTTCGGTCGTATCGACTCGAACGCGAATTGAAGCTGCCTGCGAGTCGTCGCGTCTGGTTCAAGGACTATGGCTGGACGCCGGTCGGCTCCTTCAAGCTGCTCGGTGCATTGAACTGGATGGCTCATCACGCGGAAGAGGTCGGCGATCGACCTGTGGTTGCTCATTCGTCGGGAAACTTCGCGTCGGGGATCTCGTTCGCCGGGATGCGGTACGGTAAACGCGTCATTGTGCTGATGCCCGACACCGCGCCTCAGATCAAGTTTGAACTGACACGCTCGTTCGGCGCCGAAGTCCGCACCTACAACGCCGCTCGCGATCACGAGACTGGCGAGCGAGATCGGATTGCCAAAGAAATTGCCGAAGGTGAACACGCCGTTCAGGCATCGCCTTATAACGATCTGCATGTGATCGCCGGCAACGGAGTCGGTGGACTGCAGATCGGTCGTGATCTGCGGCAGATGGGACGAGAGATTTCACATTTCCTTTGCCAGGTCAGCGGCGGCGGCATCATGGCCGGCCATGCTCTCGCAATCGCCGATCTGCACCCCACGGCACAGATCATCGGCGTCGAACCCGCCGGAGCCGACGACTTTTGCCAGTCGCTCCGCGCGGGCCAGCGTGTCCGCATCGAGCGGCCGAAAAGCATCTGCGACGGCCTGCTGTCGTACGACGTCGGCGAACACAACTGGCCGATCCTCCAGCGCTGCGTGAGCAAAGGAGTTGCCGTTCCAGACGACACCACGCGCGAGGCCATGCGCTGGCTGTATGAACACCACGGCCTGCGGACCGAGCCATCAGGAGCCATCGCCACCGCCGTAGTGCTCAACGGCCTGACCGACCTCAGCGGCACCGGCGACATCGTCATCACCATCAGCGGTCGCAATGTCGACGAGCCAAAGTTTCAAGAGTGGATCGGCAAGGGGACCTGACTCGCACATCTTCTCTGAGCGGGGCGGAGTAAGCCCCTGGGCCTTCTCAAATACCGGAAACTCGTGCCAGCCGAATTCTCCGACTGCCGGCCGCAGCCGATGCAGAGGCATGGCGCGAGTTTGTATCGGCAGAGGCCTCACCCGCGTCACCCTCCCAGACTCAACCACACGGCCATGCCGCGGACATCAAGTCCGCAAGAACCCAGGTCAATCATTACTTGCCGTTTTGGGATGCTGCTTCTCACCATCAAAGACGCCATCCAATTGTGACATGGGCAATTCGGCCGCGACGCGCCCGACCACGGAAGAGTCCACCATCACCAGCGCGTAATCGCTGCGAACCGGTGCCCCCATTAATCTCATGCGACTGGCCCGCCAGAAGGAACGAAATTCAATCGGGGTTCCTTCAGGAAGTTCGCACACTTCTTTCTCGCCATCGTGAGGCTTGCCGGATTGAACCTGATAGGGAGGATACAACGCCTCATTCGCGATCAGATAGGAGGGGTTCTTCACGGTCAGAGAATCGCCCGCATACTGAGCATAGTCGTGTCCGACGAGGGGAACGGTGAGTGCGCAGCCCGTAGAAAGCACGGATACGCCAGCCATCAGCAGCAAGGTCCGAACGATGGTCATCGTCATCTCCTCTCATCAACCCGTGGGACGGGCCACGCCTGAACTCGGCCAGACCGTAGTCTCGCCGAGTTCTGCGTACCAGAGGTTTCGCTGAGAAGCTCGTCAGTTATGGAGCTTGATGACACTGTTCCGATCACGAAACAGCGGCCCATCGGCTTTGTTTGCCGGTCGACTCGCAACTGAAACCGTCACGATTCAGACACCTGGCCGGCGCCGTTTGATTCGCGCCAGCATCGGCCGATCCGGCTGCAACGTGACGCCGAATCGGGGTTCCGGACGACAGCCCTCGATCTGAGTCGCTTCCCAGCGTGAGAAGAATGACGCCAATAGCAGCGACGCTTCCTGATCGAAGATTGCCTTGCCGATGCAGAAGCGTTTGCCACCGCCAAAGGGAAAAAACGAGAACTGCGGGCGTTCATCCGCCGGCTTCTCGGTCCCGCCACTGGCTTCTGGCGTCGTCTCGGGTTCCCAGCGTTCCGGACAGAACTCCAGCGGGTTGGGAAACCAGCGTGGGTCGTGGTGAGTGACCCACTGGCTTGTATAGACGAACGTGTTCTTGGGCAACAGGAAGTCACCCAGCCGATAGTCCGACAGCGTCCGGCGCGAGGTCGTCCAGACGGACGGATACATCCGCAACGATTCCTGCAACGTCGCCTCAGTCCAGACCGCACTGTTGCTCCATTCCAGATTGTCTGCCGGGTTATCCGAGAGTCGAGCCCCTTCTTCTGAGATGCGATTCTGAACCGCCGACTGCCCCGAAGTTTCCCACAGGGCCCAAGCCAGTGTATTGGCGGTCGTGTCGTAGCTGGCGAGTAAGATCGTCAGCAGGTTGTCCTCCAGGAACTCCTCACGCATGGCACCGCCGACTTCCGACCCATCTGTCAGCAGCGACATGACATCCGCATCGGCCCCGGAACGTGACAGTACTCTGGCCGATTTGATCGCGTCGGTTAATTGCCGACGAACGTGACGCCGAGTCGCCATGATCTTCATATTGTGACGGAGATCCCCCAGCAGACAGATGTTTTGAAATGCCAGCGGCATCCCCAGAAACCATGCGTTGCTCTGCGACATCAGATCCAGGAACGCCTTGTGATCAATGCCCGACACGATCTCGTCGCCCGCCTCGGCGGGAAACAGCAGCGATGCCGCAATCGCCAGACTGACCTCGCGCGAAAACTGATACAGATCGATCACGTCTCCATCGCGCAGTTTCGACAGCGCCTGGTTGGCTCGCAGGATCGTCGTGGTCAGGATCCGCCGCGTCAGGATCTTGCGCAGGGTGAGCAGCATCATCGCGCGATGTTCGTCGTGCAGTTGCCCTTCAATCGCGATCAGGCTCCACGGCACCACTCGTCTCAGCAGATCCTGCCCCGCCAGCCCGAAGTACTGCGTGTTCGAAACCATGATCTCGCGCACATGATCCGGATGCGAAACCAGCACCTTCGGATCACCAGCGATGGGAACACGAGCGATATCGCCATGATTCTGGCTGATCTCGCGCAGCACATGACCCATCTGGTATCGGCGTCGATACATGGACCATTGGTCCGCCAGCGTGCGCGGACCGGGAATATCACTCAATCGCTTCAATGGCATGGTGCGTCACACGAGTTTCAAGAGTTGCTGTTCGGCGGCATGATACGACTGGCAGCTTGCCATGACTTCGTCCGGCGTCAGCCCGAAGTCCTCCAGCGAATAGCGATGGCTGCCGTGCTTACGCTGAGGATTGTCGTTGAGCCATTTGCGCATGGCGTCTTCCGTGTCCTGTGTCCACGGAATCTGAAAATGGCCATAGATCATGCGCATTGTTGGCAGCGGCTGACTGACGAGCGCCTTGTAGTGAATGTTCAAGACTCGCTTCGGCAAGTTCACTCCGCCGGTCGCCTCATCGTTAGACCAACTGGCGAGAGTTTGCACGGTCGTCTTGCCAATGGTCGCATGGTCAACGTGATCGGACGATATCCGCTGCGTTTCGTGAGCCAGACTGCACATCGATGCGACCACTTCACCCACGTTGCGATACGTCTGGATGAAACAGGCCTCCGGCAC
>CBIHQO010000376.1:0-6597 GCA_966211735.1 uncultured Schlesneria sp. | reverse complement strand
AATCAGACGACGAAGATGATGCGGTTGCCGCACATGCTGCTCGATTCGGGGCGATGGGGCATCCTGCTGCTCCTGATTGTGCTGCTGATTCTTCGGGTCGGTTACCTGCTGGTCTGTCCGCTCGATCTTGTCCCTGATGAAGCCTATTACTGGGATTGGTCGCGGCAACTCGATTGGAGCTATTACAGCAAGCCACCGATGATTGCCTGGCTGATTGCTTTTTCGACATTCGTCGGCGGAGACACCGAGTTTGCGATCCGATTTCCGGCCGCGTTGATGGGAACGCTTGGCCTGTGGCCGGTCTATGAGTTAGGCCGGTCGATGTACGATCATCGAATCGGACTCTGGGCGTTCCTGATTGTCGCCGCATCTCCCGGTATGACGGCGCTCTGCCTGTTGATGACGATCGACGCGCCGTTCCTCGTGGCGTGGACAGCGTCGCTCTACTGCTTATGGCGAATGTTTGCCTCGGAAAAGCCTGATTTGAAGTGGCTGGTGCCAGCAATCCTGGCCACCGGCGCGGGCCTGCTGACGAAGCAAACGGCAATTGGCCTGATACCTTTGATGATGTTGTTTCTGCTGACCGGCAAGTCCGATCGGTCACGATTCAAGACCGCGGCCTGGTGGCTGTGGATCTGCGGTAGTCTGGCGTTCCTGCTGCCGGTGATCTTATGGAACAACGACCACGCGTGGGTCACGCTGGAACATACGAGTCAGCATTTCGGCTCGCAGCCGGTGTCGGCTCTGAGGCATGTGACGAGATGCCTGGAATTCGTCGCGTCGCAATTTGGCATCCTTTCACCCCTGATTTGCTGGATGATGCTGGTTGTGGTGGCGACAGTCATGGTGATGCTTCCCCGCCTGGAACGTCGCGAGCGTTTCCTGCTGTGCTTTGGCGGAAGTCCGCTGATCGCCGTCATCGCCCTCAGTCTGTTCCAGCAGGTCCAGCCGAATTGGGCGGTCGCGTTGCACCTGCCGGGCCTGCTCCTGCTCGCGGCGTGGGGTGGCGGGGCGCTGTCGTTGTCGTTGCGATTGGATGCCTGGAGGAGTTGGCTTCCCACGGTCGTTGGCATCAGTGCCGTGATGTCGGTTGGCGTGGCGATCGCTCCGTTCGTGATTCCAGGCTCGTCGGTCGCCGGCACAGCGTTCGATCCGACATTTCGGTTACGCGGTTGGCGCGACCTGGGGCAACAGGTGGCGACGATCATGCAGTCCCTCCCGCACGATCAAGAGATGCTGATCATTGCGGCGACAGCGCGTGGACCTGTCAGCGAACTCGCATACTACCTGCCGGGAAAGCCCCGGGTGTATCGTTGGAATGTCGGTCAGGTCATCGATTCACAGCATGACTTGTGGAGCGGTCCTTCCGATGCCCACTTGCTTGACGCCGTGATCATCACGGACGGAATAGCCAAAGTGCCAAAACGCCTCGCACAATCGTTCGCTTCCGTCACGGAAATTGGACCAGTCCACGTCTCGCTCGGTCGTCAAAAAAGCCGACGCTATCGCCTCTGGCGAGGCGAATCGTTTGAGGCCTGGCCAGACCGATTGACACCACCACAGCGTCTTGCAAACCATCAAGATCCCATTTTGCCATAGCAGAGATTGCCATGAATGCATCCGCTGCCGTCGTCGAAGCTCCGCATTCGATCCCGCCGTTTGCCTCGGCTGGTCGAGTCCATAATTTCCGAGTGGAAGAACACGCGGGTTTCTTTCAGCGTCGCTGGCCATTATTTCGTCCGATGGTGGGATTAGTCTTGGCAAGCCTGCTGATCCGATGGTCCGATTTAGATATCTGGGTCTCCAGCTTCTTCTACAATCCGACGACAGGCGTCTGGCCGTATGAGCTGGCAGAGCCGTGGCTGACCATCTACCGGCAGGGAACAATCCCTTCAATTGTCCTGGGGGTCGCTGGTCTGGTTGTTGCGATCTTCGGTCGTTGGATTCTACCCCGATCTGGGTGGCGTCGATCCAAAGCGATTCAGCGTGCTGGCCTGTTCCTTGGTCTGTCACTGGCGATTGGCCCCGGGTTGATTGTGAATGTGGGATTCAAACAACTCTGGGGACGACCGCGCCCTATTCAATGTGCCTCATTTAACGGTGACAGAGAATTCCTGCCCGTGGGGACATGGGCTCCCGAGCGACACAGCAATTCGTCGTTCCCTTCCGGTCACGCCGCTGTGGCGTTCTATCTGATGATGCCCGGATTTGTCACAGCCAGACGCAGGCCCTATTTGACGGCGGCCTTCTTTCTGACCGGCACGGCGCTGGGGCTCGGCATGGGACTGACACGCGTCATCCAGGGAGGACACTTTGTCTCAGACATCCTCTGGGCAGGAGCCCTGGTTTATCTCACGGGGGCGGCCCTGGCGTGGATCATTTTACGCAACGACGACCTGACGCTATCCGGGGAGACCGTCGACGACGCGAAACTGCTTCAGGCCTGACTCCAGGCCAGGCCGAGTGTTCCCAAGGCATAAAACGTGTATTCAACGTCGGTCGCCTGATCCCAGGTGGCCGCCCGAAAGCCTCCGCTTGGCTGTTCCAACGATAAAATGAATTGCTCGACTCGTTGCGGCGAGATCAGCGATCGATCTTCCAGATCCTGGCAAGTGAGATAGCCCGTGAATGTCGACAGGGTGTCGGCGAACGGAATTCGCGAGTTCGCCTGAAAGCCACCTTCATCGCTGCGCACGTCTTTCAGAAACGCCAGGACATCATTGCGAAGATTGGGGCCGACCTTCGAATGTAGTGTCAGCACCGCGACTGCCGCAGCCGTCGGATTGGTGCCGCTGCGTTTCATCGGTGCGATCTCAACGAAGCCCCCGTCGTCGCGTTGACGATCCAGCATGAACTTCACGAGCAGTTCAGGTGATGGCACCGGTTGGCCGATCAGCTCTTTGCAGAGGGCGACTAGAAACGAATGATAGGTGCTACCAATCGCCCCTTCCCGCGTTTTGGCATAACCCCCGTCCGCGGTTCGGAAACCTTCCAGGATCTCCCCCAGCTGTTGTGGCCAGTTCGCATCCGCGTTCGCCAGCACGTTGATTCCAGAAGCGACCTGAACAACCAGTGCGGAATACAGCCAACTCACAACGTCGATCACGCTGGCCTGACGGTGACGCGATGTCAGCAGGTACTCGGACACTCGACGTGCATCGTCTGCTTCAAAAGCCTTGATCGCGACGAGTGCACGAATCCCGAACGCTGTGTAGTACAGATCGGATTCGCGACCTTCAGGCGCGGCATCAGGGTCGTCGTTGGGTAGGCCACGTCCACCGAAACCACCATCGGGATTTTGCTGCGAGAGGAGAAACTGGCGATGTCGTTCGCGTCGCGGCGCATCTAGTCGAGCCAGCCCCTGAGACAGTCGCTCATCCAGACGAAACAGATAGGGAGTTGCCATCGACTATCGAACCGAACTTAAGTGCCAAGGCTGCAATCCGCCAGCGCCATCGCAGAGGTAGCCAATCTCGCCAAGAGATTGGGGCCTCAAAGTCGACAACGCTCCCAATCTGCCAATTCAACCAGAGGGACCACTAGGAGTGAGCCGGTGCCAGTGGCAGCAATGTTTGCAGCTTCACCAGCGGTTCCGCTGGCGGAGCGGCTGGCGCTGCCAGGACCGTATCGATCAAGAAGTACAGCAGCCGTCGCAGGGCTTCGGGCTGAACCTCATCGGCCAACGCTTCCGCTCGAGTCCGACACTTATCAACGAGGACTTCGGCACGTTCGAACACGCCCAATTGCCGGTACAGTCGGCCGAGTTTGTCCGCACGAACACTCGGTCCCAACGTGCCTCGAATGACCCCTTCCAATTCTTCGCGAACCTGCCCCTTGGCAGCGTCGAGAGCCAACGCCAGCAGAATCGTTGGCTTGGCCAACTCGGCATCGCGACCCGCAACCAACTTGTTCGGCGCCTGCTCGTCCCAGTCCTGCAGATCGTTCAAGATCTGAAACCCGACACCCAGGTGCCGACAGAAGGTAGGCACCATCGTTTCATAAGCATCCATCGGCCCCGCCATCCGCAGGCCAGCGTACAACGCGGCTTCGAATGCGGGCGATGTCTTGAGCGCGTACAGCTTCATCGCATCCAGCGCTGTCAGCTTGATCGAATGCTCGCCCGTCCAGCGCAGCTCCGCTCCTTGCCCTTCGCAGAGCTTAAGATGCGCGTTGGCCAGCCGATCCAGAATATCGGCCGCGGCTTCCGCTCCCAGATCTTTACGACCCTGACTGATCAGCCGGTAACCCAGCCCGATCAGATAATCACCAATGTTGATCGCCGGGCCAATTCCATAGCGCTTATGCAATGTTTCCTGGCCATAGCGATACGGATCGTCGTCCTGAATATCGTCATGAACCAGCGAAGCTTTGTGAAAAGCTTCCATCGCGAGAGCCGTCCGTCTTACTGATACGGGAAACTCGGGAAGTTTCTCGTCAGAGATCAGTCGCGTCGCGTCATTCCCGGTGAGCGCGTCATATGCCGCCAACGTGATGAACGGTCGGAACCGCTTCCCACCCTGAACCAGCCAATCCCGCGCAATCGATTCCGTCTCTGCCAGCAGAGCGTCCGCTGATCCTGATCCGCCACGAACGGCTGGCAGCAATTCGTCGAACTGCTCTTCGAACATCTGGTTCGACACGCGCATCATCGGCACGTAACCGGTCGTTCGATCTTCCGTCAGCGGTTCGTATTTATCGAGACAATCCCAGACCCACGCTTCGTCCAGCGTCGTGTTCTTGCAGTCACCTGAGTGCAGCGGGATTGCGTACGACGGAACGCCAGCCAGTAGAACCTTATCGATCGCCTTTTCCAGCACATTCAGGCAGGCCACGCCCAGGATTCCATCGACGTGTCCTGAAATGATAATCTTCAGGACGATTGGCGATCCTTCGGCGACCAGAACCTTGTATCCCAGTTGCTCGGCTTTGACTTTATAGTCGGCGATCGAACAGGCACCGCACTTTTCGCAGTCGAGTCCAAATTCGTCGTAATCGGCGGGACACCCATCGGCGTGTTTCAGGCAGTGGGGCAACAGCAGCAGGCGCCGTTCGAAGGGAATCGCCAGGAACTGTTGTTTCCAGAAGAAATTTCCCACCAGGACCATCGCAAAGCCAAGGAACTTCTCGGGTTGATTGAGTTGTTCCAACAGCTTGCGGCCGTGACCTTCCAATTCGGCTTTATTGAACGGTCGGCTGCGATCAAGCGTCCGCGCATATTGCTCGGCGGCCGATTTAATGTGCTCGCGCTCTTCCAGTGTTTCTGGCACCAGCTTCAGATGCGAAGTGCTACGGCGACGCGGCTTATCTTCGGAAGCATCCGATTGGGCAGGGGACTGTTCGATATCAGTCGGTTTCGCGGAGGTCGGATCATGTTCAATTTCGGCGTTGGTCGGAGCGATCATGAATTCGAACTTCCTTGGCGATCCAATCCCATTGGTTCTTGGAAAGCCGGGGGCAGGTCATCGTCGATCGGACTCAGGGTCCGACAATATCCAGGCAGGGCAATCTCAAAGCGGAACGGCAGGATTATGTTGAGTTGTCACATTGGAGTCTACTGGCGACGAATCGACAAGTCGGTCGATATTTTCCACAGCGCGGCTAAGTGCTGCAACCGTAAAGATTTTCGGATAAAGCTTCTCAAAATACCACAGTTTGGCGAAGTACAGTCCGATCGGAGCAGGTTGGGTGTACGAGCGATCCGTCACTCGGTCCACTAGCCAACTCAACCCGCGCAGACATTCCGCTCGGGCTGACGGCACCGAAAGCAATGCATCGATTGCCAACGATGTCTCCTCGATCGACGACGGAGTTTGTCGGTTGCCGCCCCATCCTCCATCCTGATTTTGGACGGATTTCAACCACTGACTGGCTCGCTGAGCGGCAGGATCGTCAAGGCGGTCCCAGTCGGCATAGGCCGCGAGTCCCTTTGACGTTCCGTAAGTCGGATTCTCTTCGTCGGCCGCGAATTGGTTTCCAAACCACAATGGAAACCAGGTTCCATCCGGCCGCTGCGTTCGGCCCAGGAAAGCAAACCCTGCTTTGACCGCTCGTTCTGTTCTGGCAGAGAACGAAGGGGTCGCGTCCGAACCGCAATTGAGTTGCCAGGCTCGAATGGCTCGCAATGTATGCGCGGTCAAATCGGGCGAACTGCGATCAAACGGCAAGGCTCCCCACCCGCGACAGAAAGTCGGCCAGCCGCCATCACTATTCTGCAGATCCAGCAACCACCCGATCGCATCGCGAACCGCCGATCGTACCCGGTTAGACCCCGGACGCAATTTGAGGAGTGCGAGAATGGCCCCCGGCGTATCGTCCGCATCCGGCACGCCCCCGGACAGATTGGTCCACGCCCATCCCCCCGGCGCAGCGTTCGTATAACGATGCACCTGGCGATGCTGCTGTCCCAGCAACCATTCGACGAGAACGTCGATTTGTGAATTCGATAACGACTCTTCCGGCAAGGCGTTGATACTCAGCGTCGTCACCCACGTCGCCAGGTTGGTGTCGATCGGCCAACTCCCATCCGGTCGCGCGGAATCGACGAGGAACTTTAATCCCAAGCGACCAACCGGATGATCGATCAGGCCCATCGAAATC
>CBIHQO010000375.1:0-6622 GCA_966211735.1 uncultured Schlesneria sp. | reverse complement strand
AGCCCGCTTCAACCACATCCGCCTCAGGCCTTCCCTCGTTCCACCACTCATCCAGCAACTTTCGGGCTCCGATGCGATCGTCGTTTCGAAGCCGCTCCAATACCTGTTCGCATTTTTTCCGACGCACTTCTTCCGGCGCGTCCAGCAACTCCCCGATCAGCACTGTCTCTTTCAGAGTTGTCGGTGTCGAATGATGAGTGAAATGAGGCGACACGCGCCGGAAGGGCACCGTCTCAAAAACCACGCGCCAGTCAGGCTCGGCGATTGTGCCACTCGGAAGAAGCTTGCTGAACGGTGTCGCCCGCACCTGCTCGCGAATGCAGAAACCACTGATCGAGAAGCGATCCCGCTCTCGTCCGCTGTTGAGATCAACGGAAGACTGCTTGGACTGAACGCCCCAACCAAGAACCGCGATGCCCCCAATGCACATCGCCACCGCACACACGCGGCCAATAATTCGACGGAGTCGATGAGTCATATTCCATACTCTTCAGGTCGATGACGACGTCAGAACAGGTCACAGTGACCATCCTAAATCGTACAGAGCCTGCTTCGAGCGGCATCCCCGAATTGGTACTGTCCGGCTAATTTGGGGATGAAGATTAGCTGTCTGTCGTCCGATTGCGAGGCGTTCAGTACTTCGCCTCTACAGCCAGTCAAATACTTACCCATCCGATTTGACCCGACTGTCCATACTTCATAGGCTTCCGCATGGCTACCAAGGAACCATGCGTCGACGATACTCCAATGGCCAGAATCCGTGAACTCTGGTCGTAGAAGAAATCATCGCAGATGACTCAAAGAACAGCTTGGAATAGCGATGAGATACGATAAGGCGTCCACCAGGAAGTGCGTGAATCAACTCTTCCAGACTCACGATCTGCGAATCAGCATGTTCAGACAATTCGCCAAGGCAGTCGGCGTAACGCTGGCCGATATCATCGTGGAATGACTCGAAACCGACAGAAGACCACCAGGATGGATCATGAGGCTCGTAGTCAACTGATGGAACGGATTCGGTCACGGGACACGAAGCCAGAGATAGCATTCCGCCGGGCAATTTGGCATCGTGGATTTCGCTTCCGGGTTTGCGACAATCAGTTGGAAGGCAAGCCAGATCTGATCTTTCCGTCACACCAACTTGCGGTTTACATCGACGGAGATTTCTGGCATGGTCACCAGTGGCGGACGCGCCGATTGGCGTCACTCGACGAACAGTTCACAGGCTCCGGTAGCGGTGATTATTGGCGGGCAAAGATACGGCGTAACATCAACCGCGATTTCCGTGTGACTCAGGCGAATCTTGAAGCTGGCTGGTCGGTGCTGCGGTTCTGGGAAAGCGACATCAAACATCACTTGGAAGCTTGTGTAGATATGACAGCAGCGGTAATCAAGGACGGAAACCGGAGAGGACAGACATCGCTTGTCCCGCGTCGCACGGCAGCGGAATTCTTCGCTGGCATAGGCTTGGTTCGCTTGGCGCTGGAGAGGCAAGGCTGGTCGGTCGTCTTCGCCAATGACAACGATCTGCAAAAAGCCGAAATGTACCGCGCCAACTTTGGTGGCGATCACCTGGTGACAGCCGACATCCGCAAGCTTACGGCTGGAGACATACCAGATTGTACACTCTACACGGCTTCGTTCCCATGCAACAATCTTTCCATCGCTGGCGGGATGTCAGGATTGGATGGCGAGCATTCCAGCATGTTCTGGGAATTCACGAGGATCCTACGCGAAAAAGGTGAGGCGAAGCCGCCATTGATTCTGCTGGAAAATGTCGTTGGCTTCCTGATGTCCCACGGAGGGCGAGACTTCGAAGCGGCGATGCTGGAACTCAATGAGCTTGGTTACTGCGTTGATGTGATGATTGCAAACGCATCCCATTTTACGCCCCAGAGCCGTGCCAGAATGTTCATCATTGGTAAGCAGGTGCCGCAAAAGTCGATGGTGGTTGTCGAGACATCGAATGCGCGGCCAATCCCGCTGATGAAATACATTGCCGCCCACCACAACATCGCGTGGGACGTGCTTCCGCTACCCGACCTGCCGGAACCATCGGCGCAACTCGGGGACATCGTTGAAAACCTGCCAGCGAGCGATCCGCTCTGGTGGGACGAGAAGCGAACTGCATACTTCATGAACCAACTGAGCGAGCGGCATCTGGCGGCTGCGAACGAGATGATTGCAGGCAGCAAGTACACCTATGCTACGGCGTTTCGTCGCGTGCGATATGGTCGATCGATGGCGGAACTGCGGACCGACGGAATCGCCGGTTGCCTGCGAACACCTCGCGGTGGCAGTGGACGCCAGATCCTATTCAAAGCTGGTCGTGGCAAGCACGCGGTACGGCTGCTGTCGGGCCGTGAATGCGCTCGCCTCCAAGGAGTACCGGACACTTACAAGATCGAGGTGCCACTGAATCAGGCGCTCTTTGGATTTGGGGATGCTGTCTGCGTGCCAGTTGTGGAGTGGATCGTCGACAACTGCTTGACGCCTGCCGCGAGCGAACTGCTGCGTGGTCGTCCGATGACCATTCGCCACGCTTAATCTAAGGACCAACGATGGACGACGCGATGGACTCTTTCATGGAACACATGAAGAAGAATGGCGTGTTCATTGCCGCGAGGCTTCAAGCGGCGATTACATTGCTCGAACGAGTGCGGACATTTCGCACACTCGATCTTTCGGAGCATAAAGATCCTGGCAGCACTGGCCTGAAATCGCATGAGTCCTTTGCAAAGCGGGCACTGGAGAGATTCCAGATTACAGGCGTCAACCGCAACAGCGGTCGTCGGTCAAATAATATTGGCGCATGGGGAGCTCCGCTGCTGGAACTTCTCTCGACGGAAGGGTTCGAGGCGCTTTCAGTCGACGAGCAGGATGACCTGCTGGGGCGTGCTCAGCATCACCTCGCGATGCGAATCAGGGAGATCGCTGAGACAGCGCCGATAATGGTCCATATTGAAGGTCGGAGCGCCGAGTCAGTGATTCGCGATGTTCTTGAGCAGGGTGACGCTCGCAGTAAATCCGGAGATATTGCGCAATATCTGGTTGCTGCGAAACTGGAACTACGACTCGGCATCGAACTGCCGCTTCACCCCGCAAATAAGGGTGATCGCAAGGGTTTTGATGACACGTCAGCGAGAACTGGCGATTTTGAGATTGAGGACGCTACGCTTGAAATTGCCATTGGGCCGCCAGATGGAAAGCATCTCGCCCAGATCGAAGACACGATTCAAGAAACGACCCGCCAAGTATGGCTCCTAACTCGTCACTCGCACCTCCATAAGTGGCAGCAGATGCTTGGTGGACTAAAAAAGGTGGATGACAAGCGTATTGTCGTTAGTTCTGTCGAGTCATTCATTGGACAGAACGTGTCAGAGATCGCTGCATTTTCGGCATCCAGAACAGCGGGGACACTTCAGCAACTCTTCGATCTATACAACAATCGCTGGGTAGCCGCTTTGGGAACTCCGGCGATGCTGATTCAGATCAAACAGAGTTGAGTAGGCTGGAGTTTTTGTGCCGCCGACCGAATAGATATGCAGAGGCAGCGTTATTGCACAAAGCCGGTTCTCCCGGACGGAAGCAACGACTTCACCGCTACGATTGCGAGCAACTGCGATTCAAGGCGGCCACCCACCGCCGCGCGCGAGGGGCTGTTCCGCGCCGTTTTTGAACAAACAGTCAGCCAAAGAGTTCAGGAATCGGCTGACCATTGCCAATGACGAAGCGCGGGCGGCCGCGATTGTCGAGGTAGGTGACGTCGCGAGGGACTCCCATGTGCTGGAAGATCGTTGCGGCCAGGTCGCCGGGTGTGACCGGGCGTTCCTTGATTTGACCGGCATCGCGTTCGGTCGCGCCGATCACCTGGCCGTGCCGCAAGCCTCCTCCGGCGATCGTCATCGACATGACAACCGGCCAGTGATCGCGGCCATCAGTGCTTCCTTGAGTACCGATCTTCGGCGTTCGACCGAACTCACCCATTGCCAGAACCAGCACGTCGTCAAGCAACCCTCGTTCACTCAGATCGCTGACCAGTGTCGTGATCAGGTGATCGAATACGGGCAGCAGAGGCCTTAGTCCGTTCCAGATGCCGCCATAGGGAGGAATGTTGTCGCCGTGGGTATCCCAGGTACCGGACGCGCCATGATGGCTCAGGTCGATCGTGACGAAGCTGACCCCTGCTTCAACGAGCCGCCGTGCGAGCAATGCCTGCTTGGCCCATTCGTGGTTGCCATACTTTGCCTTCATCGCATCGGATTCTTGCGAGACATCGAACGCCTGTCGCGCCACGGGCCCTGCGACCAGATCGATCGCCTGTCGAGTGAAGCGGTCAATGGAGTCCATCGATCCGGACAAGTCGAGGTCTCGATGCAATCGATCCAGGTCGGCCGTGAGCAATCGTCGCGATTCCAGCCGTTCCGTTGTCAGGCCCCCGGGCAGTTCGAACAGGCGACCGACATCATTCCCCAGGAACGGGTCGAAGCTGCGTCCCAGGTAGCCGCCCCAGGCGATGTGCGAGCGGGACTTCATGTTCAGCGCAACGTATGGGGGCAACCGCTTGGTTTGAGGGGCACGTTGCCGGGCGATGATCGAAGCGAGTGCCGGAAACTTGTCGGCTTCGCGGTTTGTGCGAGGTTCGGCGGCAAGGTTAGCGGTCTGCATGACCATATTCGGTTCATGGTTTGAGAACCGGCAATCGACGGATCGGATCACAGTCATCCGGTCCATCATGGCGGCCTGCTTTGGCAGGTACTCGCAGAACTGAATCCCCGGTAGTGCAGTCGAGATCACTCCAAAAGGGCCGCGAATTTCCGTGGGGGCGTTCGGTTTCACGTCCCAGGTATCAATGTGGCTGGGCCCGCCCGTCATCCAGATCAGGATGACACTCTTTTGCCGCAATGGTGTTTGCCCGGTCTCGGCGACCGCCGCCTTGGCTTGCAACAGACTTGGCAGCGACAGCCCCGCCATTCCCGCCAGCCCCGCCTTCAGCATGCTGCGCCGACCCATCACAGTCAGCCCTTCACGGTCGCGTCCGTAAAGATTTGAAAACGCATGGCGATTGAAATGCGAGTGTCGGAAAATCGACATGTTCTGCGCCCTCGTCAACCAGACTTCGCGGCTGAACTCGCATCAGCGTAGCCGCATCTTTCGACTGGGTAAAGACTGGGGCATCAGCGACCACGAATAGCGCGAATCTTCACGAATGATAGCGAAGGAACAGCGATCACGGTCAGGTAGACATAACCATCTCGATAGAGAGGTTGCGACATCAAGCCGCGTAGAAATCTGTTCTCCTCCCATGCCAGCTTTGCATTCGTTGCCGTATCCTCTCGCCATACTCAACGTAGCCGATCAGCGCCGCATTTCCGTTTACTGCGGCCGCTTCCGCAAATCTCGATTGCATGCGATTGGATTTATCCGATAATGCAGTACTGCGGTCGTTGCCCTGACGATGGCAGCCACCGTGTTGAAGGCAATGCCGATGAATCGAATCGCTGACGCTGGTTCTCGAATCCTGTTCCTCGCCCTGGTCCTGACGGGCGGACTCGTTCGAGCCGATGAACGGGATGACTTCTTCGAAACGAAGATTCGCCCGGTCCTCATCAATAGCTGCTTACGCTGCCATGGCGAATTGAAGTCGTCGGGCGAACTGCGAGTCGACTCGCGCGACGCCCTGATGAAGGGTGGCGAATCCGGCCCTGCGATCATCCCGGGCAACCCCGGCGACAGCCGACTGATTCAAGCGATTCAGCGACACGAAGACGTCTCGGCCATGCCCCCCGAAAAAGACAAGGCGCTTCGTCCGGATCAGATCGCTCACTTTGTCACCTGGGTCAAAGACGGCGCGAACTGGCCCGCCGCGACCGCCCGTTTCGAGGTCGCTCGTCACTGGGCCTTCGAACCGATTCGCGACTCCGCCATTCCCGAAGTCCAGGACAAGAAGTGGATCGCCACCAGCATCGATGCCTTTATCCGCGCCAAGCAGGAAGCGGCTGGGGTTCAACCCGCCATCGCCGCCAGCAAGCAAGCCCTGATCCGCCGAGCCACCTTCGACCTGACGGGCCTCCCTCCCACCCCTGACGAGATCCAAGCCTTCGAGCAGGATCAATCGCCCCAGGCCTTTGCCACCGTCGTCGATCGCCTGCTGAAGTCACCGCACTATGGCGAACAATGGGGCCGACACTGGCTCGATCTGGTCCGCTATGCCGACACCGCGGGCGAGAACTCCGATCACCCGTTGCCGCATGCCTGGCGCTATCGCAACTGGGTCATTCAAGCCTTCAATCGCAACCAGCCGTTCGATCAATTCGTCCGCGACCAGATCGCCGGAGACTTGCTCGCGAAAGAAGGACCCGCCGCCGAGTACTCCGACCGAGTCATCGCCACCGGCTATCTGGCCATCGCCCGCCGATTCGGGCACGACATCGATAAGGACATGCACCTCACCTTCGAAGATTCGATCGATACACTCGGCAAGTCGATGCTCGGCCTGACCGTCGCGTGCGCTCGGTGCCACGATCACAAGTTCGACCTGATCTCCGCCCGCGATTACTACGGGCTGTACGGAATCCTCGAAAGCACCAAGTTCGCGTTCCCCGGTTGCGAACCACAACAA
>CBIHQO010000374.1:0-6679 GCA_966211735.1 uncultured Schlesneria sp. | reverse complement strand
ATCGATTCGCCGCCGGATTCAATGATTGAACCGGAAGCCGCGTCGTCGTCACGCGATCCCATTCGTATGTACCTCAGCCAGATGGGACACATTCCCCTGCTGACTCGCGAAAAAGAAATCTTCCTGGCCAAGCAGATCGAAGTCGTTCGAAAGTGGTTCCGTCGAAAAATGATGGAATCGGATTTCGCCCTGAACCTGGCTGTCGAAACAATCAAGAAGGTGATGGCCGGCGAACTGCCGTTCGAACGAACTCTGCGAACCAGCGAAACGGAAGACCTGCGCAAAGAACAGATCCAGGGCCGCATCCCCGTTAATATGCCGACCATCGATCGACTGATGGCCGAAAATCGCGAAGACTGGGAGCTTGTTAAGGTCGAGCAAGACGCCACCGCTCGCGCCGAGATCAAAGCTCGGATGAAGCGACGACGACGAAAGCTGTGCTGGCTGGTCGAAGAACTGAGCGTTCGTACTCAGCGATTGCAGCCCATCATGCGCCGCATGGAGCAAGTCGCCAAGCGGATGACCGAGATTCAAACTCAGATTCGCACATTGTCCGAACGCCGTACGCAAGCGGCTCACAACGAAGTCGAAATCCTGCGACGCGAGATGGGTGACCTCGTCGAAATGACTCTGGAAACTCCAGACGAGTTCTGCGATCGCATGCGACGAGTCATGGCCAAGTTTGCAGCCTGGACCTGCGCCAAGCAGCACCTGTCCGGCGGCAACCTGCGTCTGGTGGTATCGATCGCCAAGAAGTATCGCAACCGCGGCCTGAGCTTCCTCGACCTGATTCAGGAAGGAAACGCCGGCCTGATGCGTGGCGTCGAAAAGTACGAATATCGCCGCGGCTACAAGTTCTCGACCTATGCCACATGGTGGATTCGTCAGGCCATCACGCGAGCGGTCGCCGATCACGCTCGCACGATCCGTATCCCTGTTCACATGTTCCAATGCATTTCGACACTCAAGGCGAAGAGCGAACAGATCCGACAGGAAACCGGTCGCGATCCCAACATGGAAGAGCTGGCCGAAGCCGTTGGCATGTCGCTGGAAGAAACCGAACGGATCATGAAGACGTGGAAGCATCCCGTCAGCCTGGATACCCCGGTCGGCGAAAGCGAAGACGCCAGCTTTGGCGACTTCCTGGAAGACGACAACGAAACCAGCCCGTCAGAAACCGCCATGCAGGAAATGCTGCGTGACAAGATCGAAGTCGTGCTCCGCAGCCTGACCTATCGCGAACGCGAAATCATTCGCCTGCGATATGGCCTGGGCGATGGCTACAGCTACACGCTGGAAGAAACGGGGCGAATCTTCAAGGTCACTCGCGAACGAATCCGCCAGATCGAATCGAAGGCTCTGCGCAAGCTGCAGCATCACACGCGAGCCGATCATCTGAAGGGCTTCGTCGATGAACTCTCCCCAAGTGCCCTGGCAGCCGCCGCTGCTGCCGCCGCGACCGCAGCCGGCCCTGCTGTCGAAGAGACTGCGAATGAAGACATGGAAGTCCGGGCCGCGCCGGTTTAACCGCCCGGTTGCAACTAACAATGGCGAATTAACAACGCGTAGCAGCAAACTATGTTTGGCTGCCCCGCTTCTTATTTTGGAGTGCTCCGGCTCGACGGAGCTTTGGTTTCAGTCGTCAATGACCGACGATTACGAGAAGACCACGCGATCCCACGAAAACGCCATCAGTCCCTGTGCTTTGAACTTTAAATTCAATCGTGGTTTTGTTTCTGATGGAGCCAAAGCGGTGTCGAGCCACCGCACTCCAAATAGTCAAGGACTCTCGATTGTCACGGCCATGATAATGGGCGACGTGACATCGTTCCCTTTGACCAGCTCGATCGACTCTATCTTGTCGGCCCGCTTGGGGGTGATGGTGAAGTAGCGAATCTGCTGACCTCGCAACGGGTAAGCGAACTTGCTGCCCGGAACATCGACCCGGTGAATGTAATCGGCCCACACCTCACCATTACGAGTCACATGATCCTCGATCTGCCCATCCGCATACTTCAGCCGAACGGTGAGCGTGGGCGTTCTGGGTGGCGAGGCGGGAGCGCCCCAGCCGCTGATGCCTCCGAGAAAGTGAGTCAACTTCGCGGGAGCGTTGCAGGTCAACGTGACGCTCTTCGGCATGCGCGGCGGCTTGTCGCCGTTGGCACCGTGTAACATGATCGCATTCGCGACGCGATCACCTTGCGGATCGACCAATACGAACGGAACCCCTTCGAAGATCTTCGGAGTCCAATCAGAGAAGATCAGCTTCTGCTCATCATGCTCGCCATCGTGAAACATCGGCTTGGTTGAAATCGCCGTGGCCACCTTTTCGATGGGGATCGGCAGGAACTTGCCGCGCTGCGTTAGAAACTCCAGCAGATCAGTCAGCTCTTGCTGTGTATGCTGCTTCTCAAAGCCTTCGGGCATCAGCGATTTGGGCGAAGCGACCAGTTCATCGATGTTTTCTCGCAGGATCTGATGCTTTTTCGCTTCGACATCAATCAGCTCGATCGCGGTCTTCGATTCCGAGGCCAGCAGACCGCTGTAAACTTTGCCGTCGTCCGTCGTCACCGAGTAAATACGGAAGTTGCCTTCGACGGAACGACTCGGATCGATGATGTGAGTTAATAATTCTTTCTTCGGATGAACGGCCATCCCTGTCAAGTCGGGACCAATCCGAGTCCCTTCGCCGCTGTGCGTGTGACACTTGATGCAAGTTTTCTTGAAGACCGCTTTGCCAGCAACGGCATCACCAGTCTTCTCGGTTAACGGCATCAATTCTTCGACGACCTTTTGGCGGTCAGGATTCGGCAAGCCGCCCCCCTTGGCCAGCAGCGGCTTCACGCGATCACGAATCGCTCTATCAACGTGACTGCCCAGGGCCAGCTTCTGTTCCAGAGACAGTTCCGTTAACTGAATGCGACCGGCTTCCACTCCATCCAGCAAGGCTCGCGTCCAATCTGTGCGTCCGAGCAACAGGCGAACTGCAGCGGGCCGAACAGATGGTGTCAGCGACCCCAGACTGTTGACGATGGCCGCACCAACCTCGGGCGATTCGCTCAGACCCACGGCCGCCAGCAATCCATTAGCGAGTTCGACGGAGCTTTTCGGCGTGATCAAGTTCAATAGCGATTGCGACGTTTCCGCATCCGACTTGCGGAATTCAACGAGTTGCCGAGCCGCCGCCGCGCGATCAGCTTCGGAGGCCTTGTCATTCTGCACGATATCGAGAAACGACTTCGAAATCTCGACGACATGTGCCTGCAGCAGCTTGGAACCCCATCGCAGCGAGAGGTTAATGAGCGCACCTCGCGCACTGGCGGGGACCTTGCCAAGAAGATCGACCAACGCTTTGTCGTTCGTTTCACTTAACTCTAACGGCTTGTTTCGCGGCCAGCCTTTTGCCATCCCTGACAGCACAGGCTCGACAATTTCAGGTTTGGCCGTCCCCAGCGAAGCGACGAATGCCGGTGCCGTGTCAGCGGGCAACCCTCGAGCATAGTGCTCGGCGATGATCGCCAACGCGTTCGGGGAAGGGCTGTCTCCTTTACCGCTGTTTTTGACGACCGACTTCAAGAAGTAGATGTCATGGCGAGCAGCGGCCGCGATTGCAGCGTCAGCCAACAGCCGATCTCGACTCACTGCTGCAAACATACTCCGAACGGCTTCAGCGGCGTCAGGCGACGGGGGCATATCAGCCAAAGCCAATAAGGCCATCAATTGAACTTGAGCATTCTTGTCCTTCAGCACACCGCTCTGCACGATCGCGGACACGGACGCTTCCGACTGAGGCAGTACTTGAACCGCATTGCGCCGGACACCTGCCGAGGGATGCCGCAAGGCACCAACAACCGCCTTCAATGCGTCGCGATTCTCACCATCCAGCACACCACGTCCGTGCAACGCCCACATCGCGTGCGTGATTTCACCGTTCAAGCCGATTTCGTCCATGGCCTGCTGGTTGATTAATTCAATCAACGCCTGCACACCATCAAACCGATCCTTTTCGACGATCAGACGTTGAGCATGTCGTCGCCACAGGAAGTTGCCGACTCCCAGTTCGGCGATCAGTTGTTCAGTATTGGCCTTGGCGAGATCAGTCGGCCGAGCCATCATCGCGGGCGCGTCTGCATCGACGTTGAGGTTGCTTGGCTGCAGTGTCGCCGTCTCCGTCGAACCTTCGACACCCTTACCGGTGTAGACCAATCGATAGATGCGACCGTGCTTCTTGTCACGCAGGTCCGATTCGTAAGCGTTCCCTTTACCGGTCTTGAAGCCAGCGGGTGTCGGATTGTGCTGGATGATGAAGTTGTACCAGTCGATGATCCAGACGTTCCCATCGGGCCCCACTTCGGCCATGATCGGCCCGGACCATTCGTCGTTGCTGGCAACCAGATTCCACGAATTCTTGGATCGGAAACCTGCTCCATCCTCGCGAATGATAAACGTTGCGATCAGATGGCCCGTGGCCTCGGTAACGAACGCGGCGCGGTTCCAGTATTCCTTGGGATAGTTGCGAGCCGTGTAAAGTGCATGACCGGCCGCGGCCGTGAATCCACCGTGGTGATCGACCTGTCGCACTTTGTCTTCATCGAGTGGTTCGAACTTGTTGCTGTCGGCAATGCCATTCAGCACGGTAGACGACCAGCCTCGAACCGCTTCGTAATAACGATTCGGAATGGGCATGAATTCTGACGGGTTACCGTTGGCTGTCGATCCGAAGACGATCCCTTCTTCGCTGAGACCAAGCCCCCACGTGTTGTTGTTTGTGGAACGCAGGAACTCCAGTTCGGTCACGGCCGTTTTGTCACCTTCTCCTTCGACCTTAAAGCGGAAGAAGCCCTGCCGGAAGGGCGTCGCTTCCTTGCCGTTGGTCAGGACCGGACGCGAATCGTTATAGCCCTGCATCGCGTAATACCAGTTGTCCAGACCGTACTGAAAATTGCTCACTTCCCCGTGAGTATCACGCATATTCCATCCGGTAATCAGGACTTTCCGCAGATCAGCCTTGTCATCGCCATCGGTGTCTTTCATGTACAGGGTTTCCGTTCCATCCTGCACGATGACACCGCCACGATAGAACGTGATCGCCGTGGGGATGCTCAGCTTTTCGGCGAACACCGTGAACTTGTCCGCCACCCAATCGCCGTTCGTATCTTCACAGATGAGAATGCGATCGCGACCTTGGCCCGGTGGCTTCAATTCGTTCGGATAGTCAAAGGTTTCACAGATCCACAGCCGGCCTCGCTCGTCCCAGCTCATCGCGATCGGCTTGCCCTGGAAGTTCTTTTCCGAGGCGAACAGCTTCACTTCGAATCCTTTCGGCGTGACGAAGTGCTTCAGAGATTCTTCCGGAGTCGCGGGAAGCTGCATCTTGCGCTTGCCGGATTCCAGCGTCCCCCAACTCTTCCCCGGAGGATAGAACGGAATCCCATCGGTTTCGACATATTCAAACGGCTTCAGATCGCTTGGCAGCGATGTCATCTCTGGTCGATCAGCAAAAGCCGGAACAACGCTGGGATCACCGCCACAGGCCCACCGAATTCCTCGCTCAACCAGATTCTGAAAACCTGGGTTCGACCAGGTTCGCGCGTCATGCCCCCAGGCCGTATAGAAGACGCGACCTTTGCCGTGAGTCCGCACCCACGTCCATGGCTCTTTCGATTCGCCTTCCATGCGTACTTCCAGCACCGTGCGATCTTTTTCATTGTGCTTGGTATGAACGTAGGTCTCATCCCAGCTCTCGAACGGTTTGAACCCCTTCATCACGGGATGATCGGGCTCGGTGACAATCGTGCGGAAAGTGCCTGTCCCGTGCCGCAGAAACTGCCCCCCCATCAACGCGACAACGTCGTCGTGATTGCGAAAACAGAAACTCGCGCAGTGCAACGGAATGAAGCCCTTGCCTTCCGACACGAAATCCAGCAGCGCCTTCGCCTGATCATCGGCGATGGAGTCGATGTTGGCATACAGGATCAGTCCGTCGTAAGCCTTAAGCGTTTGCGGATTCAAATCCGATACCACGTCGGAATAGATCAGATCGATTTTTCGCTTATTCAAGACGGGCTGAAGCTGCTTGAAGCGGACGGCGGGCTGATGGTGTCCATTGTCCCCCAGGAACAGCAGCTTCAGACTCGGAGGGGCGGCCGCTCCGACACTGCTCAGCAGGGTGGCGACGATCAAACCGCTCAACAAGTATCGCAATCGAGCATAACCGCTTACGAACATGAAATATCCATCCTTCGACACAGGACTGCCAATCAAGTATCTCATTCAAATCTGGCGATGCAAACTAGAAATCGCCCACTGTCTCGCCACCCCTTGCCGTGGAAATGTTGCGCCAGACATTGAGATCGATATTGTCGCTGACAAAACGAACGGCACCATCGCACATCACCACCTGAACTCCGCCAGTATGTTTACTGCGTGACGTAAAGTATTGACTCACATCATCACCAGAAAGATTGCAACAAGAAATCCCGTTCAGGTCACTGGTGGCCGGGCAAACGCGATAGGCCAGATCACAGGCCTTCGAATTGGGGGTCAACCATCCCATGAACGCCTGTCCGCCGGTCGCAATTTGGATCTCTGAGATTGGTCCGCCCCATCCGGGTGTGGTTGTTGACGCGATGATTTCTGCCATCATCAACGTGTTGCTCATGCCATCAGTGATTCCCGA